>JAMOMB010000001.1 GCA_027068795.1 Sedimenticola sp.
CCACGGCGCTGGATGTCACGGTGCAGGCGCAGATCATCCAGCTGATGAACGAGCTGCAGGGGGAGTTCGGCATGAGCATCATCATGATCACCCATGACCTGGGCGTGATCGCCGGCATCAGCGACAACGTCATGGTCATGTATGGCGGGCGCATCTGCGAGCAGGCGCCGGTGTTCGAGCTGTTCGAGAACCCACGGCACCCCTACACCCAGGGGCTGTTGCAATCCGTACCCCGGCTGGACACCGCCGGCAGCGCCAAGTTGCACAGCATCCCGGGCAATCCACCCAATCTGCTGCGGCTCCCGCCCGGTTGCGCCTTTGTGGACCGCTGCCAGAAGGGCATACCCGTCTGCGACCAGCAGCAGCCGTCCCTGCTGGACATTGGCCCAGACCACCGGGTCGCCTGCCACCTGGAGGAGCTGCCTTGACCACCCTGTTGCATGTAGACGATCTGAAGGTTCATTTCCGGATACCGGGCGAAGGGTTGCTTCGCCCCCGGCACAAAACCCTGCGGGCGGTGGACGGCATCAGCTTCAAGCTGGAGGCGGGAGAAACCCTGGGCATCGTGGGTGAATCCGGTTGCGGAAAATCCACCCTGGCCAGGGGCATACTCGGGCTGGCTCCCGTAACCGGCGGCAGCATCTGGCTGGCAGGGGAAGAGCTGGCCCATCTTTCCGCGGAAGAGCTGAGAAAGCGCCGCCAGCACATGCAGATCGTCTTCCAGGATCCCCTTGCTTCTCTCGACCCCCGCATGACGGTGAGCGAGATCATTGCCGAGCCCCTGCAGGTATTCGAGCCAAAACTGGGCAAGAAAGAACGCAAGCACAAGGTCCAGGGCATCATGGAGCGGGTGGGCCTGCTAGCCAACCAGATCAACCGCTATCCCCACGAATTTTCCGGCGGGCAATGCCAGCGCATCGGTATCGCCCGGGCGCTGGTGCTCAAGCCCAAGCTGCTCATTTGTGACGAACCCGTGAGCGCCCTGGACGTTTCCATCCAGGCGCAGATCATCAATCTGCTCATGGACATCCAGGAAGACATGCAGTTGTCCATGCTGTTCATCGCCCATGATCTTAGCGTGGTGAAACAAATCAGCCACCGGGTCATGGTCATGTATCTGGGGAAAATGGTGGAGGCCACCACCAGGGATGAACTCTACCGCGACCCGCGCCATCCCTACACCCGCGCCCTGATCGACGCCATTCCCATCCCCGATCCGGAAATCGAAAGAAACAAGAAATTCAAGCCCTTGCAGGGCGATCTCCCCTCCCCCCTCGATCCTCCCAGCGGTTGCAGCTTCCGCACGCGCTGCCCGGTGGCGGCCGAGTTGTGCGCTACCGACGCTCCCGCCCAGCGGGAGATCAGCGAGGGCCACTGGGTAAGCTGCCATTTCGCCTGAATCCGCTGCCGTCCGGGCAAAGATTCCATAGTAGAAACCGCCCCCCTTTTGTACAATGGGAGTTTCGCGATCATTCGGACAGATAACGACATGGGCTTCCTGCAAGACAAGAAAATACTCATCACCGGCGTCGCCAGCAACCGCTCTATCGCCTATGGCACCGCCAAGGCCATGCATCGGGAGGGCGCAGCATTGGCTTTCACCTACCAGAACGAAAAGCTCCAGGGGCGTGTGGAAAAAATTGCTGCCGAATTTGGTTCGGATATCGTCCTGCCCCTGGACGTGAGCAAGGACGAGGATATCGAGGCGGTATTCACTTCTCTGTCCAGCCACTGGGAGGGTCTCGATGGCTTGGTGCATTCCATCGGCTTTGCCCCCAGGGATCAACTCGAAGGCAGCTTTGTGGAAGCCGTTACCCGCGAAGGCTTCAACATCGCCCATGAAATCAGCGCCTACAGCTTTGCAGCGCTGGCCAAGGCCGGCAGACAGATGATGCAGGGCCGCAATGCCGCCCTGGTCACCATGACCTATCTCGGCGCCGTGCGCACCGTACCAAATTACAACGTCATGGGCGTGGCGAAAGCCGCCCTGGAAGCCACTACCCGCTATCTGGCGGATTCCATGGGTCCAGAGGGGGTGCGCGTCAATGCCGTATCAGCCGGCCCCATTCGCACCCTGGCGGCTTCCGGTATCAGCGATTTCCGTTCCATGCTCGCAGAGGCGGAAAAGAAAACACCGTTGCGGCGAAACGTCACTATCGAAGAAGTGGGCAATGCGGCGGCCTTTTTGTGCTCCGACCTCGCTTCGGGCATAACCGGAGACGTATTGTATGTGGACTCTGGTTATCATATTGTGGGCATGACTTGATCCCGCAGCAGCAATACAATCAATCACAAACCCCGGGGGACTTGCAGCGATTCGGATTCGCCCATTGCCGAACCGTTTCGCGTAACTCTTCCATGCCAAAGGGCTTGGAAAGATAGCCGTCCATGCCGACGGCGCCGCACCGTTCTTCCACGCCAGGTGTAACATCCGCAGTAATGGCGACGATGGGAAGATGCGGCAACTGCTCCTCCCGCTCCAGCCGCCGGATCGCCTCCGCCGTCTGAAAGCCATCCATTCCGGGCATCTGGCAATCAACCAGTAACAGGTGATAGCAGTTCCGGGAAACAACCCGCACCGCCTCACTGCCGTTGTCAACCATGTCTGTGACAATCCCCAGCGTCTCCAGCATCGCCAGCGCAATTTCCCTGTTTACGGGATTGTCTTCTGCAAGCAATACCTTCAGACCCTTGAACGGCTCCTGCCCTACTGATGCGGTTATTTTGCTCCCAGCCATTGCCGGCGGGTGCCGGAAACGCTGCTGGGGGCGCATACGCAGCACAAAGCTGAAACATGCGCCTTGACCCGGCTGGCTATCCAGTTCAATCTTGCTGTTCATCAACTGCAACAATTCCTGCACGATGCTCAATCCCAATCCAGTGCCACCATGAGCGCGGGCGGTAGTCTCTCCTTCCGCCTGCTCGAAGGGGCGGAAGATCACTTGCTGGCGCTCCTGCGGAATACCCGGGCCGGTATCCGCCACGGCAATTCGCACCGCAACCGTCTGTTCATCTGACCACAATACATCGGCCTGCAAAGACACTTCTCCCCGGTCTGTAAATTTAACTGCATTTCCCAGTAGATTCACCAACACCTGGCGCAAACGTACGGGATCCCCCCAAACCTGGGCAGGCAGCGATTCCGCCAGATTGGCGGTCACCCGCAACGGTTTGTCACGGCAGCCAATGGCTGCCATATCGAGCACATCTTCGAGTAATTGCCGGAGATCGAACAATTCTTCACGTAACTCCAGTTTGCCCGATTCGATCTTCGAAAAATCAAGAATATGGTTTATCACTTCAAGCAGAGACTCACTGGAGCGCCGGGCTGTGTCCACCAGGTGTTTTTGCCGTTCGTCCAGGGGCGTATCCAGCAACAATTCCGTCATCCCCAGGACGCCATTCATGGGTGTGCGAATCTCATGGCTCATGGTGGCCAGGAACTCTCCCTTGACCCGGCTGGCCGCCAGGGCTTCATCCCTGGCCCGCTGCAGCTTGCGTTGGTTGCACTCCGCAGCCAAGCGCAACCGCAAACCCTCAACGACGATCCCGCCAATCTGGTAGCCTCCACGCAGGATGAACCCAAAATACAGGATCACCAGGGGAGCAAGTTGCAGGGAGAAAGCATCCCCCCGCCAGAAAAGATGCCCGGCAAGCCCGGCAAACAACAGCACTTCAAACACCAGCAGAATCTTGAAATGGTAAGAAAGCACCGCCATTGCGCCACTTGCAATTCCTGCAAGGGCAAACAGCATCATCGCTTGGTATTCAGGATGGCCGGAAGGATAGAACAGCCAGATAGACGCTCCCCACAACAATGCAGCCACCCAAACATACAGGGCAAATAACCGCAGCCAGAAAGCACTACGCTGTTCTTCTGCTGAGGCCCTGCTGAAACTGATCCAGGTAGCCATGCGCAACAGGGTCACCAAAGCCAGCAGGCCAAACCATACCCACAAGCCAACAGGATTTTGCACTTTGTCACTGAGGATTACAGCCATCAGCAGCCCCACCACCAGGCTGCCCATGGCGGAATATTTCACCCCTTTTTGCAGCAGGCGGGTCTGCTCGGCAAGCAACTCCCGCCGGGAACAGGCCAGTTCTCCGGTATCAATACTGGCCTGGCTCATTTGCTGTACCAAGCATGGCTGTCACAAGATCTCAAGGCTGAATCCCTCACCAGATTGAATCAGCCTGCAGTCTAAAACTGCTCCCGCATAAATTCTTGTCAATCAGCGCCAAGTTGTTGACGGATTCTCCAACAGGTTTTGGCAAATTACATTTTTTGAGGCCGTTCCGGAGAATGGCTTGGCGCATGATGAAAAAATCAGAGCGGCGAATATACTCGCTAGACTTTTGGTGAATGCAAGCCTGGCCAGAAACCAGGCTGTAAAGATAGACGGATCAAATACATTCCCAACCACTTTGCCCATACCTTGCGTATCTGGAAAGCGCATCGCCAACATCCGGGATTTCTATTCCAACGAAAGGTCACAGCGGACAGCAACCACGAGTAACTTGCATTCAAAAAACTGCTGAATTATCAGAACTGACCCGCGTACCCCATAAAGCTTCAGTAATACCTTCTACCCGGCGGACTGAGACACCCGCCAAATACATCTCGATCAGAGATTCTTCGATAGAAGATTCCCGGCGGCGATAGCGCTCGATTATTGCCGTCTCGAATGTTTGGCGACGCAGTTTGGGCATTTTCAGCTTTACTTCACCGGCTCGTGTATGCAGCTTCCGGTCATAA
>JAMOMB010000002.1 GCA_027068795.1 Sedimenticola sp.
CCGATTTCCACCCCGGCCCCGATGATGCTGAAAGGACCGATAGTAACGCCGGCACCGATGCTGGCCTGCTCGTCGATGATTGCGGACGGATGGATCAAAGCACTCTCGCGGTGCACATGATTTCAGCACTGGCAGCCAGTTGTCCATCGACACTGGCCTCTGCGCCGAACACCCAGATACCGCGCCTGCGCTTCAACAGCGTGGCCTCGAGTTGCAGTTGGTCTCCTGGCGTCACCTGACGCTTGAAGCGCGCCTTGTCCACGCCGGCAAGAAGGTAGATGGTATCGCCATCGGAGGGTTCGGTTTCCAGCGCCAGCAGGCAGGTGGTTTGCGCCAGCGCCTCGATGATCAGCACCCCGGGCATCACCGGCTTTCCCGGGAAATGCCCCTGGAAGAACGGCTCGTTCATGCTCACATTCTTCAAAGCCAGGAGGCGCTCCCCCGGCTCACACTGTACTACGCGATCCACCAACAGAAAGGGGTAGCGATGGGGAAGGCGCTCCATGATGTGAGTGATGTGCATGTTTTCCAAAGGAATCTCCAGATTGCATTGTCAATGCCCGAACCCTGGATTCAGGCGCACCGGGGAAAGCCCGGCTTAATCCCTGCCGTCGTCCTGTTCACCCTGCAACCGGGCCAGCGTCTTCTCAAGCGTTTTCAAACGCCTCGCCATACTGTCCAGTTGCTTGATGCGGGCAATATTCTTTTGCCACATCTTGTGCGGCATGGCCAGTACGCCGCCAGTATAGACCCCCGGTTCCCGCAGCGAACGGCTTACAACGCTGGCCCCCGATACATGCACGCCATCGGCCAGTTCAATATGTCCGACAACGCCCACTCCCCCCGCCAGGGTGCAACCGCTACCAATGCGGGTCGAGCCGGAGATGCCGGTACAGGCCGCAATGGCGGTATTTTCTCCGATTTCCACGTTATGGGCCACCTGGATCTGGTTGTCCAGTTTTACGCCATCATGAATCCGGGTGTCATGAATGGCGCCCCGGTCGATGGTGGTATTGGCGCCCACTTCTACATTGTCGCCTATAACCACGCTGCCAAGCTGGGCCACCTTTTCCCAACGCCCTTGGTCATTCGCCAGGCCAAAGCCATCGCTGCCAATCACCGCACCCGGATGAATCAGGCAGTTCTTCCCCAGCCGCACCCTGTCCATGAGCACCACGGAAGCAAGCAGCCGCGAACCCTGGCCCAGCACTGCTTCCCGGCCAATAACGCAGTTTGGCCCTACATAGGCGTTTGCTTCGATGACGGCGCCCGCACCAATCACCGCGCCAGCCGCAACCACAGCGCTGGCGTCGATCCGGGCATCCGCATCAACAGTCGCGCTGGCATGGATGCCGGCCTGGTGGTTCGGGGAAGGAGAAAAACAATGGGTGACTCGCGCCCAGACGAGGTAGGGGTTGTCCGTAAGCAACATGTTGCCGGGACAATCCGCAGCGTCGGAAGGTCGCAGGATTACCGCTGCCGCCCGGGTCTCCCGCAAAAACTTGCGGTATTTGGCGTTGTTGAAAAAACTGATCTGATCCGCGCCCGCATGCTCCAGGGTTTCCACGCCGGAAATGCGGCAATCTGCATCTCCACGCAGTTCCGCTCCGCAACGCTCTGCAATTTCTGCAAGAGTAAATGAAGCGGACATGGAGCCTACTTCTTTTTCAGCTCTTTCAGCACTTGCTTGGTGATGTTGACCTTGTCATTCGCCCAGACCACACCGCTTTCCAGCACCAGATCATAACCGCCTTTCTTGGCGACCTTGACGATGACTTCGGCGATCACCTTGCGCAACTTGCCCAGCTCCTCATTCTGCCGCAGGGCCAGGTCTTCCTGGAATTCGCTCTGGGCGTTTTTCAGCTTGCGGGTACGGGCGATGATGTCGCGCTCCAGGCGCTTTACTTCCGCTTCACTCATGATGGAGCCATCCCGTTGCAGCTTTTCCTTGAGCTTCTTCAGCTTTTTCTGTTCGGAAACCAGCTGGTCATCTCGCTTGGAAAATTCTTTGCGGATCTTTTCCTTGACCGCCTTTACCTGGGGTGATTCCTGGAGCACTTTACCCACTTCCACATAGGCGATTTTACCCGCAGCAAAAGCCGCGCCGCTCATGGTAACCAGAAACAGCGCCAGCAAGCCAAACAAGGTTATTTTTTTCAACACGTTCTACACTCCTAAAAAATCGATCCGAAACTAAACTGAAAGTTCTCCACGTCATCATAACTCGTATCGTTCAGTGGAATACCATAACTGAGTGTCATCGCCCCCATGGGCGACAGCCATGTCACCCCGATTCCGGCAGAATACCGGATTTCATCGAATTCTACCCGGTCTTGAAAGACATTTCCTGCATCGAAGAACACCGACATGCGCACCGTCGAATCCAGCTTCGCGAATGGCGGCGGAGAAAACAGTTCCAGCCCGCCCATGACCTTGATATTGCCGCCAATGGGATCGCCGGTAGAATCCCTGGGACCCAGGGTATTGTTCTTGAAGCCGCGGACGGTTTTCTCGCCCCCGCCAAAATAGTTTTCGAAGAACGGCAGGATATGGGTATCTCCGTAACTGTCCCCATAACCGACATCCGCCTTGGCCGAAAACACGAAGCGCTTGTACAACGGCACATACTGCCGGTAGCGGTACGACAGCTTGTAGAATTGCAGGTCGCTGCCCGGTATGGTCACCACCGTGGAAAACGACTGGGTGGTGCCGACAGTAGGAAAAATCGCGCTATCGCGGGAGTCGTGACTCCAGCTGCCAGTGAGCTTGAAATTCAGATAGCTATCGCCTTCATGTTCCACAAAACCAATAATCTCCGTGGGCGGCAAGGCCCCAAGCTTCAGGTCGATATTCTGGATGGCGAACTTTACCCGGATCCGGTTGAAATCACTCAGTGGCACGCCGTAGTTCACCGATGCTTCTGAAGTATCCGTTTGGTAGTCAGCAATATTGAGTTCATTGAAGTCTGTTTTCTGATAGCTGAGATTGAAGCCACGACTGATGCCGTTGATGGTGGCGTAGGGATTGAAATAGGAAAGCTGGTACTTGGTGTTATATTTGCTGGTATTGGCGGCAAGGGTCACTTTTTTTCCCGTCCCCAGGAAGTTGTCCTCGGTGATGCTGGCGGTAAAGCTGAGGCCCTGGCTGCCGGAATACCCCAAACCGCCCGCAAGCGAACCGGATGGCCTCTCCTTGACCGTCACCAGCACATCCATCATGTCCGTAGTGCCGGGAACAGAGGGGGTCTCCACCGTGACATCCTCGAAAAACCCCAGACGCCGCAAGCGCTCTCTCGAAAGCGTCAGTTTGCTGTTGGACATCCAGGTATTTTCCATTTGCCGCATTTCCCTGCGTATCACCCGATCCCGGGTTCTGGCGTTGCCCTTGATGGCGATACGGCGCACATAGACCCGCTTGCCGGGATCCATGAAATAGGTGATGGAAACCGTTTTGTTCTCCTCATCGATTTCCGGAATATGGTTGACGTTGGCAAACGCATAACCCATTTCCGAGAGTTTTCCTGTGATTCTGTCCGTGCTGTCCACCACCTTGCGCCGGGAAAACGGCTCCCCGCGGCGCAGGTGGATGAGGGGGAAATACTCTTCTGCATCGACGATGAGTTTGCCGGTGATATTGACATCGCCAATGGTATAGATATCCCCTTCACTGACATTGATGGTGATGAAAATGCCTTTTTTGTCCGGACTGATGGTGACCTGCGTGGAGTCCACGCTGAAATTCAGATAGCCGCGATCAAGGTAAAAGGATTTGATCAGCTCGAGATCCCCCGCCAGCTTCTCGCGCGAATACTGGTCTTCCTTGGTAAACCAGGCCAGCCATCCCCCTACCCTGGACTGAAAACCATCCATCAACTCGTCATCTTCAAAAGCCTTGTTGCCGATGATGTTGATGCCGCGAATACGCGCGGTTTCCCCTTCCTGGATCCTGATTTTCACCGCCACGCGGTTTCTTTCCAGGGGTGTAACTTCTGTCTGCAACTGCACCCCGTATTTCCCGCTGTTGAAGAACTGCCGCCGCAGTTCCTGCTCGATCTTGTCCAGGACGGAACGATTGAAGGTGCGTCCTTCCGCCAGGCCAATATCCTTCAATCCCTTTTTCAGATCCTCGGTCTTGATGGATTTGTTGCCGCTGATATCGATACGAGCGATGGCGGGACGCTCCTGCACCACGATATTCAGTACCTGCCCTTCTCTTTCCAGGCGCACATCCTTGAAAAAACCTGTTTTGTACAGGGCGCGGATGATTTGCGGGGCGCTGCGTTCATCGACCACATCCCCAGGCTTTACAGGAAGATAGTTGAACACCGTGCCCGCAGAAATGCGCTGCAAGCCTTCTACCCGGATATCCTTCACCAAGAACGAATCGGCCAGCGCCGGCATTGCCGGCAGCAGGCTCATCAGGCCTACAAGAAAATATCGGGCGATATGCATATTCTTAGGGTTATCCCGCGTTTTGGTTGTGCCGTATTATATAGACTGACCTGGAAATTGCATCCAAATACCGGGTTTTTTCGGAAAGCCGCCGTTATCCCCCAAGGCGGGCAATATCCTGATAAAACACCAATACCATCAGGCCCAGCAATAACGCCAGCCCCACCTGCTGCCCCCACAGCATCAGCTGTTCGGAAGGTGGTTTGCCGGTAACCGCTTCCAGAAGGAAATAGAGCAAATGCCCGCCATCCAGGACAGGTATGGGCAACAAATTGAACACCCCCAGGCTGATACTGATGATCGCCAGCAGCTTGAGAAAATACACCAGTCCCGCATCCACGGCGCTGCCTGCGGCGCTCGCCATGGTAATGGGGCCGCCCAGGTTCTTCAGCGAAGCCTGGCCACTGAGGATGCGCCACATGACTTTCAGGGTCAGCGCGGAGAAATCCCAGGTTCTCACGATTGCGGCAGGCAGCGCTTCCATGGGTCCCATGGAATACTGCACCCGGTACTGCGCCCACAACTCCGGATCAGGCTTGTTGGCGGCGCCGATACGGCCAATGGTTTTCCCTTCCAGCTCCACGGCTTCCGGAATCAGCTCCAGCTCCAGCATGCGGCCATCCCGCTGAATCTCCAGCTGCATGGGCGTCAGCGGCCTCTCCCGCACATAGTTGACCCATTGTATCCAGTCATCCATGGGCTGACCATCCGCCGCCAGAATGAGATCACCGGGTTGCAGGCCGGCTTTCTGCGCCGGCTGATCGGGCAACACCTTGCCCAGCACGGGAGGGCTGCGGGGCAGTTCCGGTTTCACGCCCAGGGCGCTCAAGGGATTCTTGACTTCCGCCAGATCGCCAATGGCATCGAAAGCCAGCACTCGCTTGTGCAGGCGCTCGTTCCGGTCACGGGTTTCGATGACAATGTCATCCCCCCCCGCCGCCGCGGATGCGAACTGGTAGAGCATCTGTGTCCAGGTGGGGGTGGGATTATCATTGATGCGCAGGATCTCCTCCCCCGGAGAGAATCCCGCAACAGCCGCCGGGGAGCCAGGGGCAACTTCCCCCACGATGGGGCGCAAACCGGTTTCCCCCATCACCAGCACCACCCACAATAGCAGCACGGCAAAAACCAGATTGAAGACCGGGCCAGCCAGCACCACCGCCGTTCGCACCCACAGGGGCTGCCGGTTGAATGCATATTTTACCTCGGCTTCCGGCACCTTGGCCTCACGCTCATCCAGCATCTTCACATAGCCGCCCAGGGGAATGGCCGCCAGTACATACTCGGTTTCATCGTTCTTCCGGCGCCAGGTAAACAGCGGCTTGCCAAAACCGACGGAAAAACGCAACACCCGGATACCGAGCTTGCGCGCCACCCAGAAATGCCCGAATTCATGCACCGTCACCAAAATTCCGATGGCGATGATGAAGCCGAATACGCTGTTGGCAAGTGTTTCTAGCATGCCTTTGTGACTCCTTCACGCACCAATCGTTCCGCGGTTTCCCTGGCGCGGCGATCCGCCTGCAGCAGTGTCTCCAGGCTATCGGCGGATTCCGCCTGCAAGGCGTTCATGGTTGTTTCGATAATCTGCGGAATCTGCAGAAAACCTGTTTCCCCCCGCAGAAAGGCCGCCACCGCCACTTCATTTGCCGCATTCAGAATCGCCGGCATACTTCCTCCTTCTTCGATTGCCCGGAAGGCAAGCGCAAGACAGGGAAAGCGCTGCAGGTCGGGCGGCTCGAAATCCAGGCGCGCCACCTGAAAAAGATCCAGGCTGTCCACGCCAGAGGCGATGCGTTCCGGCCAGGCCAGGGCATGGGCAATAGGGGTGCGCATATCGGGATTGCCCAGTTGCGCCAGCACCGAGCCATCCACATATTCCACCATGGAGTGAATGACGCTCTGGGGGTGCACCACCACCTGGATCCTCTCCGGCGCTGCGCCAAACAACCAGTGGGCCTCGATCACTTCCAGCCCCTTGTTCATCATCGTGGCCGAATCCACGGAAATCTTTCGCCCCATGTCCCAGTTGGGGTGGGCGCAAGCCTGCTCCGGGGTGACTTGCTGCAACTGATCCACATCCAGACGGCGAAAAGGGCCGCCCGAAGCAGTGAGCAGGATACGCTTGACCCCCTTTTCTTCCAGCCCTGTGGAAAAATCCGCCGGCAGGCATTGAAATACGGCATTGTGCTCGCTGTCGATAGGCAGCACCTGGACCTTGTTCCTGCGCACCGCCTCCATGAACAACCCGCCGGCGACCACCAGCGCCTCCTTGTTGGCCAGGAGGATGCGCTTGCCTGCTTCCACCGCCGCCAGAACGGGCAACAGGCCGGCCGCGCCCACAATCGCCGCCATCACCTGAGAAGCGTGAGCATGGCAGGCCACGGCCCTCAGCCCCTCCTCCCCGGCCAGCACTTCGATTTCCGGCGCCGGTTCCGCCAGCAGTTGCGCAAGCTGTCTGGCGCTTCCGGCATCCGCCATGGCAGCCAGTAGCGGCCGGAATTCCAGGCATTGCTGCAACATGCCCTGCACGTCGGTATTTGCGCTCAAGGCCACCACGCGGTAGCGGTCCCGGTGGCGCGCCAGTACGTCCAGGGTGTTTTTGCCGATGGAACCGGTGGAACCGAGAATACTGACGCCGATCAAGGCAGCGCCCCCAGCAACAGCAAACCCGCAAGAAAAAACGGCCCGGCAGCAATCTGGCTGTCGATGCGATCCAGTACGCCGCCATGCCCCGGCAGCAGCGCCCCACTGTCTTTTACGCCCCGCTCCCGCTTGAGCACGCTCTCCCAGAGATCCCCCCCGACGGAAATCATCACCGTACTCACGCACAGCAAAACCAGCAGGGGGGCGGACAAGTCCAGCCACTGCAGATACGCCAGAACCAGGGCGCAGAGCACTCCGCCCAACAGGGCTCCGGCCACACCTTCCCAGGTCTTTCCCGGGCTGATGTGCGGCGCCAGCTTGTGCTTGCCAAAGGCCCGTCCGGAAAAATAGGCGCCGGAATCGGCGACCCAGATCAGAATCAGGAAAAACATCAGCAATCCGGGGCCATGGGGCGCCATACCCTGTAGTCTGACCAGGGCCAGCCATACTCCGGCCAGAACCATCAAACCGACAAGCAACAATAATGGCCGCGGCCCTGCTTTTACCTCGAGTTTCAGTTTGCCGGACAATAGCACCAGCAACACGGCTGTCCACCAAAGAGCCAGGGCCAGAATGAACCACTCCACCCAAGGCGCATACCGCTGGATATACAGAAACGGCAGAATCACCGACAGCACCAGCAACGGCAAGATGCGAAAGGCCGGTTTTTCCAATCCGCACAGGTTGCCCAGCTCCCAGGCGGCGCCCAGCACCACCACAGCCAGAACCAGGGCAAACCAGTGGTTGGGCAAATACAGCACTCCCAGCACCACCAGGGGCACCAGCGCCAGTGCAGTCAATAATCGCGCCTTGAGCATCGTCCTGATATCCTCAGTTGGGCTGGGTGGCGCAGGCTCCACCCGGAAAGCGAAAGTAATTGTGGGATACAAACTGTTTCATTTCAGCGGCTTGCCATTTGATGCCAGACCATCCATCGAGGGCTTCGGGCTTACTGCATCTGCGCCGAGATGCGGCCAAAACGCCGCTGACGCCCGGCATAATCCCGAAAGGCGGCCAACAGATCTTCCTTGCGGAAGTCCGGCCACAGGGTTTCACAAAAATACAGCTCCGTATAGGCGCACTGCCAGAGAAGGAAATTGCTGATCCGTTTTTCCCCGCCCGTGCGGATAAACAGATCGGGATCCGGCACATCGGCGCAGGACAGGCATTGCGCCAGCTCGGTTTCGGTAATCTGATCAGGTTTCAGCTCCTTGTTTTCAACCCGGACGGCCAGCTTGCGGGCAGCCTGGGTAATATCCCAGCGGCCGCCATAGTTGGCCGCGACCTGGAGCAGCAAGCCGTCATTGTCCGCAGTAATTCTCTCGCTTTCACGGATCAGTTGCTGCAGCTTGTCGGAAAAGGCGCTGATGTCGCCAATGATGCGCAAGCGGACGTTGCGCTTGTGCATGCGCCGGATTTCCCGGTTCAGGGCGGTAAAAAAAAGCTCCATGAGCATTTTTACCTCGGTTTTCGGCCGCTGCCAGTTTTCACTGGAAAAGGCGAACAGGGTAAGCACCTTGACGCCCTGCTGGCCACAGGCCTCGATAACCCTGCGCACGGTTTCCACGCCGGCGCGGTGCCCCACATGGCGGGCCTTCCCCTGTTGCTCCGCCCAGCGTCCGTTGCCGTCCATGATGATGGCGAGATGTTTTGGTATCTTGTCCACAAAGAAGTCTGCCGGGGGCTGGCGACGACGGCTCAAACCGCCATCAGATCCTTTTCCTTTCCTTCCAGCAGTTCATCGATTTCCTTTACATGTTGATCGGTGAGTTTCTGGATGATTTCCTGTCCCCGGCGCTCATCATCTTCCGTGATGAGCTTTTCCTTGACCAGATCCTTGAGGTCACTGTTGGCGTCACGGCGCACATTGCGTATCGCCACCTTTGCATGTTCGCCTTCCTGGCGCACCACACGGGTCAGATCCCGGCGTCGTTCTTCCGTCAAGGGGGGCATGGGTACGCGGATCACTGTGCCTGCGGTATTGGGGTTCAGGCCCAGATCGGATTCCATGATGGCCTTTTCCACTGCTTTCACCATGGATTGCTCAAAAGGCTGGATGGCCAGGGTGCGCGCATCCTCCACATTCACATTTGCAACCTGCCTCAGGGGCGTATCGGCGCCATAGTAGGAAACCGTGAGGTGATCCAGCAAACTGGGATGGGCGCGGCCTGTACGGATCTTCGCCAACGCGTCCTGCAGCGCCTTGACGGTTTTGTCCATGCGATCTGCCGCATCCTGTTTAATGTCGTCTATCATGGGTTTTCTCCGGTGCTAACCAGTGTTCCAATATCTTCACCAGACAGAAGGCGCGCCAGGGCGCCCTCCTGATTGATGTTCATGACCCGCAGGGGCAAATCGTGATCCCGGCACAGGATCAACGCCGTGGCATCCATCACCCCCAGTTTTTCGGCCAGTGCCCTGTCATAGCTGAGGCGGGAATAAAATGCCGCATCGGCATCTTTCATGGGATCGGCGGAATACACGCCGTCCACTTTGGTTGCCTTGATCAACAGATCCGCCTTGATCTCTATCGCCCGCAGGCTGGCCGCGGAATCAGTGGTGAAAAACGGATTGCCCGTGCCCGCAGAAAGAACGATGACACGGCCATTGCGCAAATGCTCCAAAGCGCGGTAACGGGCATAGGGCTCGCAAACCTGAGACATGTCCAGAGAGGAAAGAACCCGGGCGTCCACGCCCGCCTGACGCAGGGCGTCGCCCATGGCCAGGGAGTTGATCACCGTCGCCAACATGCCCATGTGATCGCCGGTGACCCGGTCCATGCCGCCTCCCGCCAGGCCGGCGCCACGAAAAATATTTCCTCCGCCAATCACCAGCGCCAGTTCATAGCCGGCTCGGGACAGAGCAGCGATCTCTTTCGCCAAGCGTTCCATAACCGCGGGATCGATACCGAAATCCCCCTCCCCCATCAGGGCTTCGCCGCTGAGTTTCAACAGCACTCTGCGGGTTGTTCGCTCACCATCAGGCATGGTTGTAGTTTCTCTCAGATTCGTAGGCATGGACGGAATTTCAGGACACGAATAGTATCAACAGCCATGGCCATTGTGTAGCAAAAAAAAGGCGTGGAGCAATCCACGCCTTTTTCCCGGGCCTGAAATCCCGGGGCGCTCGACCCAGGGCAACGACTCAGTCGCCGCGAACCTGCGCCATAACCTCTTCTGCAAAATTCTCCTGCTTCTTCTCGATGCCCTCGCCCACTTCGAAACGCACGAACTGGTTGACACTGGCGTTGGAAGCGTCCAGCAGCTTGCCGACAGTGGTGTCCGGGTCTTTCACAAAAGCCTGTCCGACGAGGGTGATCTCAGCCAGATACTTGCGAATACGCCCTTCCACCATCTTTTCGATGATATTGTCCGGCTTGCCGCTTTCCTTCGCTTGAGCTTCGATAATTTCCTTTTCCTTCTCCAGCAGCGCCTGGGGCACGTCTTTCTCCTCCACACACACGGGATTGCTCGCTGCCACATGCATGGCCAGATCCCGGCCCAGACCGGCATCGCCTCCAGCCAGATCCACCAGTACGCCAATGCGTACGCCATGGCGGTAGCTGGCGATGTGGCCATCGCTTTCCAGGCGTACAAAGCGGCGCACGTTCATGTTCTCGCCAATCTTCGATACCAGGGCCTGACGGGCTTCTTCAACAGTAGTATCCTCGCCTTCGTGCAGAGGCAGCGCGCTCAGCGCTTCCACATCGGCCACATCGCTGTTCAATACCCTTTCGGCAACGGCATTGGCGAAGGAGAGGAAATTGTCGTCTTTGGCCACGAAGTCGGTTTCGCAATTGACTTCCGCCATCGCCACCTTTTTTCCGTCCTCGCTGGCCTGAATGACGATTACGCCCTCAGCGGCAATCCGCCCGGCCTTTTTCGCCGCTTTCGCCTGGCCGGATTTGCGCATGTTTTCAATCGCCAGTTCAATATCGCCATCGGTTTCCACCAATGCCTTTTTGCATTCCATCATGCCAGCGCCGGTGCGCTCGCGCAGTTCTTTTACCAAAGCTGCTGTAATTGCCATGGTGTTCCTCACTATCTGATAAATTGCGTACATGCGCAATATTGCATGCACAAAAACAGGGCCTCCCTGCCGGGTCTGCTGGCAGGGGGTGTCTTCATTTCATCACTCAGCCTTCGGAAGCTTCCGCCCCGGGCTTTTCTTCAGCTTCGGGAGCAACTTCGGCAGCAACGGCCTGGGCGGCGACAGCGCGGCCTTCCAGGATTGCTGCAGAAGCGCCTTGCACATATAGCTGAATGGCGCGAATGGCATCGTCATTGCCAGGGATCACATAGTCCACCAGCTCCGGGTCGTTGTTGGTATCGACCACGCCGATGACCGGGATGCCCAGCTTGCGCGCTTCCGCAACTGCAATGTCTTCATGGCCGGTATCGACGACAAACATGGCGTCGGGGATTCCACGCATGTTCTTGATGCCGCCGACGCTTCTTTCCAGCTTCTCCAGCTGGCGCTTCAGGCCCAGCGCTTCCTTTTTGTTGAATTTCTGCTCCATGGAACCGTCCGCGGCCATTGCCTCCAGCTCTTTCAGACGGTTGATGGAAAGTTTGATGGTCTTGTAGTTGGTGAGCATGCCACCCAGCCAGCGATGATTGACATAGGGCATGCCACAACGCTCCGCCTCTTCCTTGATGGCATTGCTGGCGGCGCGCTTGGTGCCGACAAAAAGCACGCGACCGCCATTGGACGCCAGCTTTCCGATGAAATTCATGGCGTCGTTGTACAGGGGAAGGGTCTTCTCCAGGTTGACGATGTGAATCTTGTTCCGTTGTCCGAAAATATAAGGAGCCATTTTCGGATTCCAGTAGCGGGTCTGATGCCCGAAGTGCACGCCAGCTTCCAGCATCTGGCGCATGGATACGTTACTCATGATTTAAGCCTCGATTAACAGGGTTAAGCCTCCGCAAACTCTGGCACACTAAACTCCGTTTTCCAGGAGCACCCATAGATATGCGTAATGATGAGAATGCGTGTGTATTTGCCGTTTGGCGGCGCGTTTTATACCATAAACGGCTTGATCCGACAAATTCCAGCCATATTATTCAGGTAACAGGATGCCGATAATCATAAAAACCCCCGAAGAAATCCAGAAAATGCGCGTTGCAGGACGCCTCGCCGCTGAAGTGCTGGAGATGATCGAGCCTCATGTAAAACCGGGGATAAGCACCAACGAGCTGGACCGGATCTGCCACGACTATATCGTCAACGAGCAGAATGCCATCCCCGCCCCGCTGAACTATCACGGTTTTCCAAAATCCATCTGCACCTCGGTCAATCATCAGGTCTGTCATGGCATCCCCAGCGACAAGGTGCTGAAAAGCGGAGATATTGTCAATATCGACATCACCGTCATCAAGGATGGCTGGCACGGAGACACCAGCAAGATGTTCTGCGTGGGCAAGCCCAGCATTCTGGCCAGCCGTTTGTGCAACATCACCCAGCAGGCCATGTGGAAAGGCATCGCCGTGGTCAGACCGGGAGCGCATTTTGGCGACATCGGCCATGCGATTCAGCGTTTCGTGGAAAGCCAACACTATTCCGTGGTGCGGGAATACTGCGGCCACGGCATTGGCCAGGGATTTCATGAAGAGCCACAGGTATTGCACTTCGGCAAACCAGGCACCGGCGCCCAGATGCAGCCTGGAATGGTCTTCACCATCGAGCCGATGATCAACGCCGGGAAAAAAGAGGTAAAACAACTGGGCGACGGCTGGACCGTGGTCACCCGCGACCGCAAGCTTTCCGCCCAATGGGAACACACCGTCCTGGTCACGGAAAGCGGCCACGAAGTGCTTACCCTGCGCAAAGAAGAACAGGCCACGCAATAATGCCCACCTCACTCCTTCCGCAACTGGATCAGGAACTGGCCCAGGCTGCAGACCCCCTTGCTGCCTTCCGCGGCATTATCGCCCGCAGCAAAACCATTCTGGCCGACCGCTTCCACGCCGGCGACTCCGTGGAAGACCTGGTGCATGCGCGCTCCAACTTTATGGATCAAATGCTGCAGCGCGCCTGGCGGCATTTTCTTTCCTCCGACGACAATGCCTGCCTGATCGCCGTGGGCGGCTACGGGCGTGGTGAGCTGCACCCGGCCTCGGATGTGGATGTACTCATTCTGGTTAGGCATATCCCGGAAGGCAGGCAAGCAGAGAGCATCGAGCAGCTGATCACCTTTCTCTGGGACATGGGCCTGGAAATCGGCCATAGCGTACGCACCCTGGAGCAGTGCGTGGAAGCCGCCATCGCGGACGTGACCATCGTTACCAACTTGATGGAATCCCGCTACCTGGCCGGAAACGAAACCCTTTTCCGGAAAATGAAAAAAGCCACGGCTTCGGACAAAATCTGGCCCAGCGATGCTTTTTTCTCCGCCAAATGGAAGGAGCAGAAAGCCAGGCACGCACGTTTTGGCGATACCGCCTACAACCTGGAGCCCAACATCAAGTCCAATCCGGGCGGCCTGCGCGATATCCAAATGATCGGCTGGGTGGTAAAACGCCATTTCCATGCGGAACGCCTGTCGGAACTGCTGCACCGGGGCTTCCTCACCGAAACGGAATATCACGCCCTGAAGGCCGGCCAGTTCAAATTATGGAAAATCCGCTTCGCCCTGCACCTGCTTACCGGCCGCCACGACGACCGTCTACTGTTCGAGCATCAGCGCAGCATCGCCCGCCAGTTCGGCTACTGTGACGCCGACAGCAATCTGGCGGTGGAACAATTCATGCAGGATTATTACCGCACGGTGATGGAGCTGAACCGTCTGAACGAAATGTTGCTGCAGTTGTTTCAGGAAGCCATCCTGTATGAGAACACGCCTTGCGCCACGATCAAGATCAACAATCGCTTCCAGTCCTGCAATGGCTATCTGGAAGTGCGCAACAACGCCATTTTCGCCCGCTACCCCATCGCCATTCTGGAGCTGTTCCTGGTTCTGCAGGAGCATCCGGAGCTGCAAGGCGTACGCGCCAGCACCATCCGCCTGGTGCGCGCCCACCTGCATCTGATCGATGACCGCTACCGCAAGGACATTCGCGCCCGCAGCCTGTTCCTGGAGATTCTGCGCCAACCCCAGGGCATTACCCAGGTGCTGCGCCGCATGCACAGCTATGGCGTTCTCGCCGCCTACATTCCGGCATTCGCCAATATTACCGGACGCATGCAGTTCGATCTTTTTCATGTCTTCACCGTGGATGAACACACGCTGATGCTGCTGCGCAACCTGCGACGCTTCTCGGTGGCGGAATTCGAAGACGAGTTTCCCCTGTGCTCGAAAGTATTCAAACAGCTGATCAAGCCGGAGTTGCTCTACATAGCCGGGCTGTTTCATGATATCGCCAAGGGGCGCGGCGGCAGCCATGCCGTTCTCGGCGCGGAAGATGCCAAGGCTTTTTGCAAGCTGCACGATTTGTCCGACTATGATGCGGAAATGGTGGCCTGGATCGTGCGCAGTCATCTGCTCATGTCCGGCACCGCCCAACGCCAGGATATCGAGGATCCCCTGGTGGTGCAGGGCTTCGCCAGCCAGGTCGGAGACCGCTCCCGCCTGGATTATCTGTTCCTGTTGACCGTCGCTGATATCCGCGCCACCAACCCCAAGCGCTGGACATCCTGGAAATCCTCTCTGCTCAACCGCCTCTACCACAGCACCCGGCAAACCCTGATCAGGGGGCTGGAATCCCCTCTGGGGCAGGACGAGCTGATTCAGGCCAAACAAACCGAGGCACGGCGTCTGCTCATGGATCAGGGTTTTGACAGCCAACACATCAATCGCCTGTGGATGGGACTCAGCCTGGAATATTTTCTGCAAAACGATCCGGAGGAAATCGCCTGGCACGGCGATAGAATTCTGTCAGAGAGCGATTTCAGCAAGCCACTGGTTGCCCTGCGGAAATCCGTCAGCCGTGGCTGTGACGAGATTTTCATCGCGCAGAACGACCGCAAGAATCTCTTTGCCCAATGCACGGCGCTCATCGACCAATTACATTTGAACGTGCTCGAGGCGCGCATCCAGACCACGGACAGCCGCATCGCCCTCAACAGCTTTTTCGTACTGGAAATGGATGGCCAGCATATGACGCCGGAGCGCGCAAAGGACGTTCAGGATATTCTGCAAGCAGACCTGCAGAATGCCAGCGCCACAGCGCCCAGGGCGCGCCCCCTGCCCCGCCGGCTGCAACAGTTTTCCAGCAACAGCGAAATCAGCATCAGCCAGGACCTGCACAAACACCATACCCGGTTGCACATCAAGAGCATGGATCGCCCGGGCCTGCTCTCCCTGATCGCCTGGGTGCTGGCGGAACAGGGATTGCGCCTGCTGAACGCAAAGATCACCACCCTGGGGGCCATGGCGGACGACGTGTTTACGCTTACCGACGCCAATGGCCAACCCCTGGAAGACGAGGCGCGGGTCAGGCAACTGGTTGAGGCCTTACTGGCGCGGCTCGACTCCGGATAGGGAGGATGCAAACGCCTTCAGCACCTGCTCATAGCCGGGCTGACTCTTGAGGAAAGCGCCATTGTGGCCGCCATTCATTCTGGCAAAATATTTGGGTTCATTGGCTGCGGCGAACAGCTTTTCTCCAAGGCGGAAGGGAATCATTTCATCATCAGGACTGTGCAGCACCAGCAGCGGAGAGCTTACCCGCCCAACCTGCGCCAGGGTATCAAACTCAAAACGCAAAAAATGCACGCGGGAAAGCAGCGGAAAAATCACTTCCGCCATATCCCTTGCGGAACTGAAGGTGGACTCAAGGATCAGCCCGCCGGGCTGAACCCTGGCGGCCAGCTCCGCCGCCACCGCGCCACCCAGGGAGCGCCCGAACAGGATGACCTGATTTCGATCCAGACCCCGTTCTTCCACCAGGTACCGCCAGGCGGCCCGGGCATCCTGCTTCAGTCCCTGTTCATCCGGCCGGCCCTGGCTGTTCCCGTAACCCCGGTAATCGAAGATAAAGACATTCAGGCCCAGGCGGTGAAAAATCTCCACCGATGCGCGCCGGTGAGAGATGTTGCCCGCATTGCCGTGAAAAAACAGCAGGGTCTGCTTCGCGCCCGAATACGGGATATACCAGCCATGCAGACGCAGCCCATCCCCGGTTTGCAGATAGACATCTTCATATTCCAGCCCCCAGGCATCCGGCGTCTGCGCAAGCGCCGTATAGGGAAAAAAGACCATGGAAGGCTGCTGCAAGTACATAAGCCCATTCAACAATCCCCAGCCAAGCAATAGCAACAGGATGCTTTTCATCACCCTGCTCTTCATGCCGCCGCCCCAACCATCATCTGTCATGGCTAATCACCCGGCCAAGCTTGCGGGCCTGGGACATCAGGCCTTCCACCCGAATGCTGCGCAGGGAACGGATGGGAAGACCGGCCCTGCGCAGCCGCCGGGCAGTCCAGGCATTGCAGGTGTTGAACAGATGATAGCGTTCCCGGGACAAGTAGAAGCGGCTGTCTCCATAGAGTCCCGGCCCCAGGTAGTCGGCTTTGCCCGATCCATCCCTGGCAAAGCTTTCCCCGATGCCCTGAATGAGCGCATGAAAACCTGCAGCAGGCAGATCGATGCGAATGATTTCGCTGCGGGAAAAATACCGCGGCACCGCATCACTAAAGCCGACAACATGCAGGACGCTGGCGCTGGGCAGCAGCGCGGCTTTGAGCACGATCCCCGCATGGGGATCCGGCGTTTCGTAGAAATCCTTGTCTCCCCAGCCAATTTCCAGGTATTTTGCATCAGGGAAGTCCGCAAGGATGGGCCAGGCATCCTCAGGAACATCATCGCGGGACACCACGATCCCCGCATGCCAGCCGTGGCTGACCAGATAAACGGTTTTTCTCGGCTTGGCGTCATCAGAGACAGGCGCCTCCCCCACCGGCGCCGCACAGGCCGCACAAGCGGTCAGGAGAAAAAGAAAACACAGACGAATCCATGCCTTGCCAGCGCCATCCGGTCTGGCGGCTTCAGGAGTGCAGCGGTTTTTCCGCCACATTGTCCCGGACATAGACGGGCAGCGCCTTTTCCGCGGCGACCGTCTGCCCGGCCAGCAATGCCGCCAAGCCCAGGCTGGCGACATCCCTGGCGTGAATACGCTGCCCGCCGAGCACCCGTGGCGCGGCAATTCCCGTGGATCGCCCCAACAGATCGCCATACACCGCCCAGCCGCTGCCAACTCCCCAGCAAGCTCCACCAGAGGATCCCGGGGTGAGATCCGCCTTGCCCACCCGTTCCTCTCCCTCCACCGCCATGACACCGTGTTGCAACCGGCAGTTGGCCCAGTAGATTTCCCCCATACGCGCATCCAGCGCACTGAGCACATCTGGCGCACCATGGGTGCGCCAGGCTCCCTGGGCCAGGGCGGCGAGAGTGGAAACCGGCGCCACAGGCAAATCGGCACCCAGGGCGATTCCCTGTGTTACGCCGGTGGCAATCCTCACCCCGGTAAAGGAACCCGGCCCCCGGCTGAACGCCAGGGCGTCCAGTTGCTGCACGGCCAATCCCGCTTCCGCCAGCACTGCATCCACCATGGGCAGTACCAGTTCACTGTGTCTGCGCGGCGCGATCTCGAAGCGCCAAAGCATTTCATCATCGACACCAAGAGCGACGGAGCAACTGTCTTCAGTGGTATCGATAGCCAGTAATTTCATGATTTATCGGAACAGCCGGCGATCAGGCGGTGAGTTTCTGGGCGCGTTCATGCGCTTCTTTCCGCGCAATCTCCAGACGGCGGTTCAATTCGGTTTCCAGTGATTTATATACCTGGATCTCCGCGCGCTGATATACGGTTTCAGGAATCTGCCCGGCAAAGGTAATCAGTGCATCACAAAATGCAAGATCCGCCTCCAGTGCAGAAATCTTTACCTTGAAGCGCGCCGGCAATGGGATTTTTCTGGCTTCCATGCTTGCATTCTAGCAGTGCAACGCCTTTTGCCAAGTAGATTTCCACACCCACCGGAGAAAACCGGGTAGCATTTCCAATTATCCCAACCGAGGCGGAGAAAGCATCTCTCCATGCAGCGCCGCAAGCAGGTCACCGGGCGTCACCATGCCTGCCAGACGCCCATTGGCATCCACTACCGGCAAATGGCGTACGCCTTTTTCGGAAAACACCAGGAACAAATCCAGAACATGCTGGTTCTCCTGGATGGTCACCACCGGCGCCGTCATGATGTGGCCGGCGTATTCGGGCTTGTCTGTGGATGTGCCAGAAGACGGCTTGAGAAATGCCCGCAGACGCACAACCAGCGGCCGGCCGTCTTCCGCTTTCACCTGGTTGAGAAAATCGGCGATGGTGACAATGCCGATAACATGACGCCTGGAATCCACAACAGGAATGGCGTGAATCTTGTGCTGTCCCATCCATTTCCAGAGATCTTCCACCTTGTCCCCGTACTCGGCGCAAATTACCTCTCTGGTCATGATGTCGCCGCAAAGCAATTCACCCATACGCCGCCGCTTTGCATGGATGGCGGCCAAGCTGAAAATGCGCGACAAATCCTCACAGGAAACATCCACATACTCGTTCATTTCCTGAAGGGCATATTCCAGATCTTCCTGGCCAATGCCAAGTTGCGCCTCCAGCTTGCCGGTTCGTCCTTTGTCCGCCGCAGTTTCTTTCAGACGCTGCAGGGTGTTTGGGTAATAGCGATTCGGTAAAACATTGTTGATCAACAGCGCCCAGCCCAGCATGACTGCTATATTGAGCAACACCGGCGTCAGCAGGTATTCATAGCCCATGGCGCGGATGGCGTCTCCCCCCGCCACCACCGTCAGGGCAGTGGCCCCGCCCGGGGGATGCAGGCATCCCGTCAGATACATGAAGAAAACCGCCAGGGCCACCGCCAGGGCCGCTGCCAACACGGGATCCGGAATCAGGCCGGCAACTGTCACACCGACCACCCCGGACACCAGGTGCCCGCCGGCAAAGGGCCAGGGCTGGGACAAAGGTCCAAGGGGAACGGCGAACAGCAGCACTGCAGACGCCCCCATGGACGCCACCACCCAGGGCAGGTCTTTTCCCTCGAGGAAGAAGCTGCTGGCCAGCATCACCAGGCCAATGCCGCCAAGGGCAGCCAGGCCGGATAAAGCCTTCTCCCACAGAGACACACTGTCCTTCGGTAGAAAAAACAGGGCTTTTAGAAAATCCTGTTGCAACATGTGGATTCCATCATATTTAAGACAACCATATTATTCCAACATTTTTATTTGACAACCAATATCTTGTGCTAGACTTTTGAAAACGCGGTCAATTGATTTTCCTTCCTCTCATGAGAAAATTAGGGCGAATATCCTAAAAATGTCTGAACTGTTGAAACTGTTACGCGAATCCTCGCCATTCTACGATGGAAACGCGGCTTTTATCGAAAGTTTGTATGAATCCTGGCTGCAAGATCCCGGCAGTGTAGCGGAAAACTGGCGTCAGCAGTTTGAGAAGCTTCCCAAAGTCAATGGACATGGTGGCGAAGACTTCTCCCACCAGCGCATTCAGCAGAATTTCCGGCGCATGGCGAAAGAAAAACGCTCAGGAACGGCAAGTTACGACGATACCCTGGCTGCACAGGCAGCCGCCAAGCAAGCTTCCGTATTGCGCTTGATCAATGCCTACCGGGTGCGCGGACATCAATTGGCCGATGTGGATCCCTTGCGTCTGCACGACAAACCAATATTGCCGGAACTGACCCTCGGCTACCACAACCTGACCAAAGACGACCTGGAGCGGGTTTTCAACACCGGCTCCCTGTTTGCTCCCGAACGACTGCCCTTGAAAGAGATTCTGGAACTGGTGCAGATCGTCTATACCGGCACCGTGGGCTCGGAATACATGCACATTACCGACACGGTGGAAAAACGCTGGATCCAGCAACGCCTGGAAACCTACCGCACCCGCCCGGAGTTGTCCGCAGGCGACAAGCGCTGGATACTGCGCATGCTCACCGCCGCCGAAGGCCTGGAAAAATATTTGCATACCCGTTATGTGGGGCAGAAACGCTTCTCCCTGGAGGGCGGGGA
>JAMOMB010000003.1 GCA_027068795.1 Sedimenticola sp.
ATGCTCCCCCTCATGCCCCAGGCGTTGCATGATCTCTTTGCCGCTCAGGCCTTTCAGGCTGTGATGCAACTCAGGCTGCCCATGAACAGCCTGCATCATTTGCGCAAAAGTCCAGCCTTCGACCAGGGTAACAGAATGGCTGATGGTCTTTCCCGCCACCAGCAACCCCAGCAGGGTGACGGGCGTCAGGCCTGCGGGCAGCCGATACTCTCCGCTCTTGATCTGCGTGGCTTCCGGGTTCAGGTATCCATACAAACGCAGCAGGCGGGCATCTTCGAGGAGGTTCTGTTGCTCCAGTTGGTGTGCAAGCTTGCCCAGAGACATGCCCTGGGGCACATTCAACACCATCCCCTGTTCCGGCAACATCAGGGGCGCGCCCAAAAACGCCTTGTAGTGGTTCCATCCCAGGATACCCGCCACTCCTGCTAGAAAAATCACCGCTACGGCCAGCTTCAGGAACAGTTTCAGCATACGGAATCATCCATGCCAAACACCCTCTCCGCCACTTCTGCAAGAAAAGGATGGAAAGAGGCTTTCGGCTTCCAGTCATGCCCGGCAATTTCGGAAACGCAGCGAATACCGCCGAGGGCGCTGGTGAGGTACAGGGCATCAGACTGGAGCACATCGTCCAGCGTAAAACGCCCGGTAATGATTTCAATATCCCGGTCTTTCGCCATCGCCAGAACAAGCTTTCTGACCACGCCCTCCACACCGCATTGATCCAGCGATGGGGTAAAAAGCTGCCGCCTCTTGTGGAAAAACAGGTTACTCATGATGCCTTCTACAACCTGATCCCGCATATCCAGCATCAGGGCCTCCTGTACATCTTCCGCACAGTCCATCCGGGCAAGCACCTGCTCCAGTCGATTGAGGTGCTTGATGCCGGCAAGATCAGGATTCCAGCCCAAACGCCGGCGAGAAACGGATACCCTCAGAGGGTCGGAGCAAGGGCCGTCCCAGGAGGAAAGAGAAAGAATTCGCGTTGGAGAAGCCGCTGCCGCCGGCTTGTAGCCCCTTTCACTCACACCGCGGGTGATGATGATTTTCAGCGCCGCCTGGCGTTGATCCGCCACCAGCCGTGTCGCTTCCTGGCGCAATAGCCGGCAATCCGGGGCGGCAATCCCCAACCGTGCGCAGCCGGCCTGCAGGCGCTGCATATGCTGATCCCACAGGCACAGGTTATTTTCGACGATGGCCAGGGTTTCAAACAGACCATCGCCAAACTGCAAACCCCGGTCAAGGACAGACAGCTGATCCCGGGGAATGCCGTTAAGCAGTGATCGAATCAATCTTCAAGAAGACGAAAAGCCAGGGTGCCATTGGTGCCGCCAAAGCCAAAGGAATTGGACAACGCCACTTTCATGGGCATTTCCCTGGCGGTATGAGGAACATAGTCAAGGTCGCATTCCGGATCCGGATTGTCCAGATTGATGGTCGGCGGCGCCACCTGGTCGCGCAGCGCAAGAATGGTGAACACCGCTTCTGCGCCGCCAGCGGCGCCCAACATATGTCCGGTCATGGATTTGCTGGAACTGACGCAGAGCTTGTAGGCGTGGTCGCCAAAGGCGCGTTTCACCGCCATGGTTTCCGCCACGTCCCCTGCCGGCGTTGAGGTGCCATGGGCGTTGATGTAGGCCACTTCTTCAGCATTGACCTGCCCGTCTTCCATGGCCAGGCGCATACACTCTGCGGCGCCTTCCCCGCCAGGAGAAGGAGAGGTCATATGGAAAGCATCGGAATTCATCCCCGCGCCCACCAGCTCGCAATAGATGTTGGCGCCCCGGGCGCGTGCGTGCTCCAGCTCCTCGATGACGATGACGCCGGCGCCATCACTGAGAACGAAACCGTCCCGATCCTTGTCCCAGGGGCGGCTTGCGCCCTCGGGGTCGTCATTGCGGGTGGAAAGCGCCCTGGCGGCGGCAAAACCACCAAGCCCCGTGGGTGAGGTCGCCATCTCGGCGCCGCCGGCGACGATGACATCGCTGGTGCCGTATTGAATCATGCGCATGCCGTCGGCAATACAGTGCGCTCCGGTGCTACAGGCGGAAACGATGGAAAGGTTCGGTCCCTTGAAACCATTGATGATGGAGATATGGCCAGCGACCATGTTCACGATATTCGCCGGCACGAAGAAAGGGGAGATTTTCCTCGGGCCACCCTTGAGATAGGCGGCATAGCCCTGTTCGATGCCGGTAATGCCGCCGATTCCGGAGCCGACGACCACGCCGATGCGCCCGGCATTTTCTTCATTCGCTGTTATGCCGGCATCCTTGATGGCCTGATCCGCTGCAGCAATGCCATAGTGGATGAACTTGTCCATCTTGCGGGCTTCTTTTTTCGGGATGTATTGCTCAATATCAAAACCATAGATCGGCCCACCGAAACGAACGCTGAACGGCTCTATATCCAGGTGCGTAATCGGCTTGATGCCGCTTTTGCCGGCCAGGATATTCTCCCAGCTGCTTGCTACATCAAGACCCACGGGCGAAACCATGCCCAGCCCTGTGACTACTACCCTTCTTTTGGACATCAAGGAAACCTCTGTTGGTACCGTAAGCAATTTACCGCGATTTTCCGATCAGCCGCCGCCCCTGGCAAGGGAAGGGCTGATTCGGGAAAACTGCGCGGCCGGACTAAGCCTGATAATCAGCCGTTAGCGTTGATGTAGCTTACTGCCTGTTGCAAAGTGGTGATGTTTTCTGCTTCTTCATCAGGAATTTCACACTCGAATTCTTCCTCCAAAGCCATTACCAGCTCCACTGCATCAAGGGAGTCAGCGCCCAGGTCATCGATAAAGGAAGCTTCAGGGGTAACCTCGTCTTCGCTTACGCCCAGCTGTTCAGCGACAATCTTTTTGACACGTTCTTCAATGCTGCTCATTTTCGTATTTTTCCTCCGGTAGAGCGCGATCCAGTCGCCGCGCATTAACGTCGTATTGTATGCGGAATTCGCCTAGTAGCCAAATTCGCGGCTTCCCCGCATTCCGCAACAACAATCAGACAATAAATTGTATTTAATTCAATGTGATACCACAAATACTTACTATGCTTGTTTAGGTCATGTACATGCCGCCATTGACATGCAGGGTAGTGCCGGTGATATAGGCCGCATCTTCGGAAACCAGGAAAGCCACGGCGGCGGCAATTTCCTCCGCCGACCCCAGACGCCCCAGGGGAATGGCGGCCAACAGGGATTTGCGCTGCGCTTCCGGCAATTCCCTGGTCATGTCCGTATCGATAAAACCCGGCGCCACGGCATTCACGGTAATGCCACGGGAGCCGATTTCCTGGGCCAGCGACTTGGTGAAACCCAGCATGCCGGCCTTGGCGGCTGCATAATTGGTTTGTCCGGCGTTGCCGCTGCTGCCAACTACGGATGAGATATTGACGATGCGCCCGGTTCGGGCTTTCATCATGCCCCGGACGCAGGCTTTGCAAACACGGTACAGGGAGCTGAGATTGGTATTGATCACTGCATCCCACTCTTCCGGGTTCATGCGCATCAGCAGATTGTCCCGGGTAATACCGGCATTGTTTACCAGAATGGTGATGGGGGCGTATTTTTCCCCGATACCGGCGACGACGGCATTTACGGAATCGCTGTCCGATACGTCCAGTTTCATCCCTTCGCCGTTGATGCCGGCTTCACGAAAATAGGCGCTGATGGCTTCTGCGCCGCCATCAGAGGTGGCCGTGCCAACGACCGTGATTCCCTGCCCGCCAAGGCGGGTAGCGATGGCCCGGCCTATTCCCCGGCTGGCGCCGGTAACCAGTGCAACAGTAGTTTCAGGCATTGCAGCTCTCCAGTGCTTTTTCCAGTGATGCCGGATCGAATACCGGCAGGAACGTCATGGTCTTGTCGATACGTGCGCCCAACCCGGCCAGCACCCTGCCAGGACCCGGCTCCAGCAGCAACTCCATGCCCTGGTTTTTCATGCTGCGCACGGTTTCCACCCAGCGCACGGGCCGGTACAGTTGTTGCACCAGTTTTTCAGCAATGGCGGCTGTGCTGTCGGCAATGGTCACATCGGCGTTATGGATGACGGGTATTTCCGGCAAGCGTAATTCCACCGTTTCCAGCATGGCGGACAACTGTTCGGCGGCGGGACGCATCAGGGCGCAGTGGGAGGGAACGCTTACCGGCAACGGCAGGGCGCGCTTTGCCCCGGCTTTCTTCGCCAGCTCCATGGCTCTTTCGATGGCCGTCCTGTCGCCGGCAATCACCACCTGCCCGGGGGAATTGAAATTCACCGCCTCGGCAACTTCGCCTTGGGCGGCCTGGGCGCAAACTTCTCTTACCGCATCATCATCCAGCCCGAGAATCGCCGCCATCGCTCCCTGGCCCGCTGGAACAGCCTGCTGCATAAACCGGCCACGAGCGGCAACCAGATTGACGGCATCGGCAAAAGCCAGGCTGCCAGCAGCGGCAAGCGCAGTGTATTCCCCCAGGCTATGACCCGCCATGAGCTCGCCCGCCGGGCCGCCCTGGGACAACCATACCCGGTAGGCGGCCATTCCCGCTGCAAGCATGGCAGGCTGGGTGTTCTGCGTCTGGTTGAGGTTTTCCACGGGCCCTTCGCTGGTCAGTGCCCACAAATCCTTCTGTAGCGCCTCCGATGCTTCTTCGAAGGTTTGTTTGACAAGAGGAAACTGCTCAGCCAGCGCACCGAGCATGCCAATGCTCTGGGAACCCTGGCCGGGAAAAACGATACCGAGATGTGTGGTCATAATG
>JAMOMB010000004.1 GCA_027068795.1 Sedimenticola sp.
CGGGGCCAGTTTTCAGCCAGAACAAACCGGCTATGACCTCAGTCGCTATATTTTTGAATGGACGCCGGCGGCAGAGCAGACGGGTACATATACAATCGTTTTTCGTGCGGATGATGGCGCACTTCAAACTTACCGCAGTGTCACCATACGAGTAACTTCGGCGGAAGATACGGATGCCGATGGCATGCCGGATGCCTGGGAAATGCATTATTTCGGTTCCCTGGCGCAAGACGCCACTACAGATTTCGATGGCGATGGCGTTTCTGACCTTGAAGAATACCTTGGTGGAACAGACCCTACAGACCCCAATGATCCCTGTAGGGCAAACTGCAACCCCTCGACGCTGGTAGCGCGTGCAGGAGCAGACCGATCCATACTGATGGGTACAGCAAGCATTGTTGCAGGAGGGTATCCGGCTGCTACCGGCGGCGTTGCGCCCTATACATATTCCTGGTCGGTTACGCCTGGTGTGGCGGACTCGGATTACACAATCCGCGATGCCAACCTCGCCAACCCCAGTTTCAGTGGCAAATATGCGGAGACGTACACATTGGCGTTGACCGTCACCGATGCAGATGGTAACCAGCATACGGATTCTGCGGTGATTAACGTGAGCGTACTGGATGAGAGCCGCACCCGCGGATTGATGCTTCGGGGTAGCGAAGTGCTCGGAGGATGCCAGAACGCCATTGTTAAAAGTTCTACGATATTGAAAGGTGCGCGGCTCGAAATGATCGCGCCCGTGGTTGTTTTCGCCCCCGGTTTCGGTGTGGCGTCCGGGGGGGAGCTGAAAGTGCGCAATGAACTGCCCCCGGAATGTCCGCCATCACCGTAAATGGTTGCCGGAAATGATGCCCAGGGACGAACTTTCAATAACCCCCTCTATCGATATGCCGAAGAAGCAGGGGCGCAGTTGTAGCCAGGCAATCGCGGAAAGGCGCTATTGGTTCAAGGTGTTGTTGGTTTTCGGTATTGCTGTATTGGGAGGGCTGCTGCTCTATCGATTACCTGTTTCCTCAACCACTGAAAATGCAGTACAGCCACCCCCGGTAGAGCGGGTGATGGTTCAGCGCTATGAGCTGAAAAACCAGTCGGGCCGCGTACAAAAAAACCTGTATTTCTGGGTGTATGGTGCCGTAGAGCATACTGATACTAGCCGCCTTCTCGGCATCGCCTCCAGCCGGGAGTATCACCAGCAGACAGACCGATTCGGAAACCGGCTGTTGACCTTCCATATTGAGCAAATACCACCCTATGGCAGCGTAATTATTGAAAACAAAACCCGCCTTGCGATCCAAAGTGGAAAAAAAACCGCTGCCGAACGGCCAGAAATACTGGAAAGTTCGTTACGGGCGGCGCCGTTGATCGAATCTGATGATCCCCGGATCGTAAAACTAGCCCGATCTTTCCAGCAGGCAGATGCAACGCAGCGTGCGGAAGCAATCTACCAATGGGTCGTGGGGCATATCCAGGTGTCGGATTACCAGCCGCAACCATTGGGGGCGGCCAAAACCCTGGAGATGCGCCAGGGGGACTGCACTGAATTTGCGCATTTGTATACCGCCATGGCCAGGGCTGCAAACCTGCCAGCCAGGGTTGTTGCCGGTTATCGCCATGAAGGCAGGGCGCTGATGCGTACAGATGACCTGCACAACTGGGCAGAGGTATACCTTGACGGGCGGTGGCGCATTGTCGATGCACATGCCAGAAATTTCCTGCAAGATGAAACCGGCTATATGGCTATCCAGCGCCTGGATATGCGTGGAACAGGCGTTCTCAAAGCGCACCAGCGTTACAAGGTCAGTAATACCGCCATACAGGTGCGGCAGTTTTGAACATGGATCATTTGGGGAAAGGAAAAGGTCGATGCGGGGAAAGATGAAAAATCAACTGTTGATCAAGACATTGCTGTTGACTGGCCTGTTGTTCGGGTTTTCTCCAGCCATTTCTGCCATTGTGCACCATAGCGGTGAGCTGACCACGGATGAAATCTGGAGCGCCAGTGATGTGCATGTTATTGATGCGCCGGTTACTGTCCCCGGAGGAATAACATTGAGTATTGAACCCGGGGCGGTATTGAAATTTGCGCCAGGTGCATATCTCAAGGTGTTGGTGACGGATGCAAGTTTTACTGTTCATGGTACTGAAACTGATCCGGTCATCTTTACATCGCTGAAAGATGATACTGCGGGTGGTGATACCAATGGTGATGGAAATACCACCAGCCCCGCTGCCGGTGATTGGGTACATCGAAGGTGAGGGAGGTGTTGATCTTTCCTATATCGACACGCGCTATGGCGGAGCAGAATTTTTTCCAGATATGGTGCCTGCGCAGTTGCATAGTGATGTAAGCGGATCGTTTGCGTTGCGAACCAGCATGGTTCGCTACAGCCACGGCACTGGAGTTGCCGCCTGGAATGCAACTATTACGGATAGTACCATCAGCAACAATGGTAGATACGGTGTTGATGCCAGCCTTGGAGGGGCGTTTACAGGTAACCGGGTGGAGGATAATGGTTGGGCAGGCGCATACCTGAGGTATCCACAGGGAGGGGGCGTGGGGGGAGAAATA
>JAMOMB010000005.1 GCA_027068795.1 Sedimenticola sp.
TTTTCGATGATGCCATTGTGCACCACGGCCACGCGCTCACCGCTCATATGCGGGTGCGCATTGCGCTCTGCGGGAATGCCGTGAGTGGCCCAACGGGTATGGGCGATGCCCAATTCACCAACAATGGGGGTTTCCCGCAGGCGTTGTTGCAGGGATGCAACCTTGCCTACGGAACGAATGCGCTGCATGTGCCCGTTCGCATCCCGAATGGCGATGCCGGCCGAATCATAACCACGGTATTCCAGGCGCTTCAGCCCTTCCATGAGTACGGGGGTAATATCCCGATGCCCGATGGCGCCAACAATTCCGCACATGCTACTTCTCCTTTAGCGGCCGCTTCCAGCCTTTGATGGTTACCTGCTTGCCTCGCGCCACGGTCAGTTCTCCCGCTGCCGCATCTTTGGCGATGACCGAACCCGCGCCAATGGTAGCATCCGCGCCAATACACACCGGGGCCACCAATGCGGCATTGGAGCCGATGAAGGCCTTGTCTCCTATGGTCGTCCGGTGTTTATGGGCGCCGTCATAATTGCAGGTGATGGTGCCCGCGCCAATGTTGACGCCAGCGCCCATTTGCGTGTCGCCGATATAGCTCAGATGATTGATCTTGGAGCCGGAACCGATATTGGAGTTCTTGATCTCCACGAAATTGCCCACATGGGCGCCATCGGCAAGGCGGGTGCCGGGACGGATGCGCGAAAACGGCCCGATGGCGCTGCCTGCCCCGATAACTGCATTCTCGATCACGCAGTTCTCACGGATACACACGTTGTCAGCCACCTGCACATTGCGCAGGACGGTGTTTGCGCCGACAGAAACCCCGCTGCCCAGCTCCACCCGCCCCTCGAGGATCACGTTCACATCCAGGGTCACATCCGTGCCCGCAGAAAGGCTGCCGCGCAAATCGAAGCGGGCGGGATCCAGCAGGGTCACGCCGTCGCGCATCAGCGCCTCCGCCTGCCAGCGTTGCAGCACCCGTTCCAGGGTGGCAAGCTGCAGACGATCATTGATGCCCTCCGCCTCAACCGCATCCCCGGGCTGGGTGACATGTATGTCTATGGCATCGCGCACCGCCATGGCGATGATATCGGTGAGATAGTATTCGCCCTGGGCGTTTTTCGGGGAAAGTTCCTGCAACCATTGTTGCAGATGAGGAGTATCCACCAGCATGATGCCGGTGTTGATTTCCCGGATGGCCAGCTGTTCCGCAGAGGCGTCTTTGTGCTCCACGATGCATTGCACCTTGCCGGAGGCGTCGCGTTGAATGCGTCCGTAACTGGCTGGATCTTTCAGGACAAGCGTCATCAAGCCTACGCCGGTTTGTGCATGGGTGATGAGCTTTTGCAGGCTCTCTTTTCGGATCAGCGGCACGTCGCCATACAGCACCAGCACCTTGTCCATGTCCTGTAGCAATGGCATGGCCTGCTGCACCGCATGCCCCGTGCCCAATTGTTCCACTTGCTCCACCCAAAGCACGCCAGGCTCATTGACGGCATCCCGAACCTGTTCCCCGCCATGGCCATACACCACCACGGTTTTTTCCGGCTGCAGGGACAGCGCGGTTTCGAGCACATGAGCAAGCAGGGGACGCCCCGCCAATAAATGCAGCACCTTGGGCAGGCCGGACTTCATTCTTGTACCCTGTCCTGCTGCGAGAATGACGATGCCCAGTTTCATGAAAACTCCTTTTTAGTTGATGCTTGTCGATCCTGGCGCCTGAACGGAATGAATGCCGCTGGTGCGTTCCTCTCCGGGTTGTGCATCACGCACTTCAAGAACTTTTACTTGCACTGTCAGGGTTTTTCCCGCCAGGGGGTGATTTCCATCGATGGTTACTTTGCCATCTTCGATCTGTGAAATAAAGAAGGTCTTGGTTTCCCCCGCTTCATTCTGCATTTGCACTTCCGCGCCAACATGGCGGAACTGGGGAGGAACATTTTCCACATCATCGGTAAAGGTCAGTTCCGGATCATGCTCGCCAAAGGCATCCTGCGGGGCAATGCTGACCTCCACTTCATCCCCGGCGGTCTTGCCGGCAATGGCCTTGTCCATGCCCCCGATCAGTTCCGTATCCGAACCATAGACAAAACCGATGGGCAGGTCGTGCTGTTCGACAACATTGTCCTCCTGGTCACGAATGGTATAGCTGATGGAGACATATTTTCCTGGTTGTACGATTTGTTTAGTCATAAATTCACAATGGATAAAAAACGAACAGCCCTGACAGTGTTCACCGCCAGGGCCAGTATTGGGATACAGATCCGCTAAGTTGCTGTTATTTTTTTACTTTGCGCAGTTTTTCAATTGATCTGAGTTGCGCCATGGCTTCTACCAGCTCCGCCTGCGCCTTGGCCAGTTCCATTTTACCAGACTTGTTCGCCAGGGCCTCCTCGGCGCGCCGCTTGGCTTCCTTTGCCGCCAGCTCATCCAGATCCGCGGCGCGAATACCGGTATCCGCCATGATGGTTACGCGGAAAGGCTGCACCTCGATGATGCCGCCGGACACATAAAAATGCTCCATGGGCTTGCCCTGTCCGGGATCCACACGCACGTCTCCCGGCTTCAGGCGGGTAACCAGGGGCGCATGACGGGGAGCGATACCGATTTCGCCCATAACAGCAGGCGCATAGATCATCTCGCCCTGCCCGGAAAACAGGCTGCCTTCCGCACTGACGATATCCACATGCACAGTCATGGCCATGATTTATTCTCCAGCTTGGGCTCAGCTTTGCTGAGCGCCTCTTTCGATAACATCTTCGATACCGCCACACATGTAGAAGGCCTGCTCGGGCAAGTGGTCATACTCACCGGCAACGATGGCCTTGAACGACTTGATGGTGTCCTTCAGGGATACATACTTGCCCGGCGCGCCGGTAAATACTTCCGCCACGAAGAAAGGCTGGGACAGGAAGCGCTGGATCTTGCGCGCCCGCTGTACGATGAGCTTGTCGTCTTCGGACAGTTCGTCCATGCCCAGGATGGCGATGATGTCCTTCAGCTCCTTGTAGCGCTGCAGCACACCTTGCACCGCCCGCGCCGTCTCGTAGTGCTCGGTGCCCACCACATGGGGATCGAGGATCCGGGAAGTGGAATCCAGCGGGTCAACCGCGGGATAGATGCCCAGCTCGGCAATCTGCCGGGACAGCACCAGGGTCGCATCCAGGTGGGCAAAGGTGGTTGCCGGCGACGGGTCGGTCAAGTCGTCCGCTGGCACATATACCGCCTGGAAGGAGGTGATGGAACCTGTCTTGGTGGAAGTGATGCGCTCTTGCAACACGCCCATTTCTTCCGCCAGGGTGGGCTGATAGCCTACCGCGGAAGGCATGCGGCCCAGCAGCGCGGAGACCTCGGTGCCCGCCAGGGTGTAGCGGTAGATGTTATCGACGAACATCAGTACGTCACGGCCTTCATCACGGAAATGCTCCGCCATGGTCAGTCCGGTCAGGGCCACGCGCAAACGGTTGCCGGGGGGCTCATTCATCTGGCCATACACCAGGGATACCTTGTCCAGTACACCGCCTTCACTCATTTCGTGATAGAAGTCGTTGCCCTCGCGGGTACGCTCTCCCACGCCGGCGAATACGGAGAAACCGGAGTGCTCCACGGCGATATTCCGGATCAGCTCCATGAGGGTTACGGTCTTGCCCACGCCGGCGCCGCCGAACAGGCCGACCTTACCACCCTTGGCGATGGGCATGATCAGGTCAATAACCTTGATTCCAGTTTCCAGCACCTCGGTAGTAGTGGCCTGATCTTCCAGTTTCGGCGCTTCACGGTGGATGGGCATCACCTTGTCGGCTTTCACCGGCCCGGCGCCATCAACTGGTTCACCCAATACATCCATGATCCGTCCCAAGGTGCCCTGGCCCACCGGCACACTGATGGGCGCCCCGGTGTTGGTCACGTCCAGTCCGCGTTTCAAACCATTGGTTGATCCCATGGCGATGGTGCGGACAACGCCGTCACCCAGTTGCTGTTGCACTTCCAGAATCAGATCGTCTGATTCGATTTTCAGTGCATCGTAGATCTTTGGCATGGAATCGCGTGGAAACTTTACGTCTACCACAGCACCAATGATTTCCACCACATTACCCGTACTCATGTGCGGATCCTCTTAAAATTTAATGTTCGTGTCGCCCCGCTGGCGACGAATAACAAAAAGTCAAAAATCGTTATACCGCTGCCGCGCCACTGACGATCTCGGAAATTTCCTGCGTAATCGCCGCCTGCCGCGCCTTGTTGTAAACCAGTTCCAGTTCGTCGATGAGGCTGCCCGCGTTGTCGGATGCGGACTTCATCGCCACCATGCGCGCTGACTGCTCGCAAGCGCCGTTCTCAACCACGGCCTGGTACGCCAGGGATTCGACATAACGAGCCAGCAGATCAGACAGCACTTCCTCCGCCTCCGGCTCGTAGATGTAGTCCCAGTGATGCTTGAGCTTTTCCGCTTCTTCCTCTTCTTCCGTTTCCTGCAGCGGCACCAGTTGCTCCACCACGGGTTGCTGGGTCATGGTGTTGACGAAACGGTTGTAGGCGATGCGTACTTCGTCCACTTCACCATTGGTGTATGCGTCCAGCATGACCTTTACCGTGCCGACCAGGTCTTCCATGTGCGCCGCTTCGCCCAGCTGCGTCGCCTGGGCCAGCACATCACCGCCTACCCGGCTGAAAAAGGCGACAGCCTTGCTGCCGATCAGGCAGTAGCGCACGGCCACATCCGCCGCATGCAGCTTTTCCACATCTTTGACCAGACGGCGAAACATGTTGTTGTTCAAGCCGCCGCACAAGCCGCGGTCGGAAGAAACGATGATATAGCCCACCGATTTCGTTTCCCTTCTTTCCATAAAGGGATGCTTTACCTGGGGATGCGCCAGGGCCAGATGCCCGATCACCGTGCGCATCTTCTCCGCATAGGGCCGTGACGCCTGCATGCGATCCTGCGCCTTGCGCATTTTCGCTGCCGCAACCATCTCCATCGCACGCGTGATTTTCTGCGTGTTCTTGATGGAGCCGATCTGTGTGCGTATCTCTTTAGCGCCTGCCATGATTCAACCTTGTGTCAATGAATGCCTTAACCACGGATTACCAGCTATGGTTCGCCTTGAAGTCCTTCAGCGCTTCATGGAATGCCTTCTCGATCTCGTCATTCCAGTCGCCGCTTTCGTTGACCTTTTTCATCAGCTCGCTCTGGCTGCCGGCCATGTAGGAAAGCAGGGCCGCTTCAAAATCAACGATTTTGTCGGCATCCACATCGTCCAGATAGCCTTCGTTGGCGGCAAACAGCGAGATCGCCATTTCCGCCACGGACAGGGGCGAATACTGCGCCTGCTTCATCAGCTCGGTTACGCGTTGACCGCGCTCCAGCTGCTTGCGGGTGGCTTCATCCAGATCGGAAGCAAACTGGGAGAACGCCGCCAGTTCACGATACTGCGCCAGGGCCAGACGCACGCCACCACCCAGTTTCTTGATGATCTTGGTCTGGGCGGCGCCGCCAACACGGGACACCGACAGACCGGCGTTGATCGCAGGACGTATACCGGCGTTAAACAGATCCGATTCAAGGAAGATCTGGCCATCCGTGATCGAGATTACGTTGGTCGGTACGAAAGCAGATACGTCGCCGGCCTGGGTCTCGATGATAGGCAGGGCGGTCAATGAACCGGTTTTGCCCTTCACCTCGCCGTTGGTCAGCCTCTCTACCTCCGCCTCGTTGATGCGCGCTGCGCGCTCCAGCAGGCGGGAATGCAGGTAGAACACGTCACCAGGGTAAGCTTCACGGCCCGGCGGGCGGCGCAGCAGCAAGGACACCTGACGGTAGGCCCAGGCCTGTTTGGTCAGATCATCATAGATGATCAGGGCGTCTTCGCCGCGGTCGCGGAAGTACTCGCCCATGGTGCATCCGGCATAGGGGGCCAGGAACTGCATGGCGGCGGAGTCCGCTGCCGGGGCGGCGACGATAATGGTGTGATCCATGGCGTCATGTTCTTCCAGCTTGCGCACCAGTTGCGCAATGGTGGAGTTCTTCTGCCCCACGGCCACATAGATACATTTTACGCCGGTGCCTTTCTGGTTGATGATGGCGTCGATGGCGATAGCCGATTTGCCGGTCTGGCGGTCGCCGATGATCAGCTCCCGCTGACCGCGCCCGATGGGCACCATGGCGTCGATGGACTTGATTCCGGTCTGCACCGGCTGGTCAACGGATTTCCGCTCGATTACCCCCGGAGCAATCTGCTCCATGGGCGCGGTTTTCTCGGTCTCGATGGGGCCTTTACCATCCAGGGGATTCCCCAAGGTATCGACCACGCGCCCGAGAAGCTCCGGGCCAATGGGCACTTCCAGCACCTTGCCGGTACATTTGACCGAATCGCCTTCCGTAATGTGTTTGTAATCACCCAGCACCACGGCGCCAACGGTGTCACGCTCCAGGTTGAGGGCCAGACCGAAGGTGTTTCCTGGAAATTCCAGCATTTCATAGGACATGGCGTCCGCCAGTCCGTGAATCTGAACGATACCGTCTGTAACGGCGGTCACCGTACCTTCATTATGAGCTTCGGATTTCAGATCGAATTTCTCGATTCTGCTCTTGATCAGCTCGCTTATCTCAGAGGGATTGAGTTGCATGTCGCTTACCCGCTTAAATTCCTAATTCGTTGGCCAGCTGGGACAACTGCCCAGCCACTGAACCATCAATAACCATATCGCCTGCGCGAATCTTTACGCCGCCAATCAGCGCCGGATCCTTTCTGCTGCTGATGCTGACTTCCCGTCCCAGCTTTTTCTTCAAAGCTGCGGCAAGCTCTTTTTCCACATCAGGCTTGAGTGCATAGGCGGAGATGACTTCCACATCGATGGCACCATCATGTTCGTTCTTCATCTGGTGAAACAGCGTTGCAATATCCGGCAATGCCGGCAGCCGGTCATTCTCCACCAGCACCCGCAGCAGATTCTGCCCTTCTTCCGACAGCTTCTCCGCGCCGATGTCCAGCAACAGCTGCAACCTGCGCCCGTGCTCCACCGCCGGATTGACAATGATGTCCGCCACAGCCGGATCCGAAACCACCGCGGCCAGAAAGTCCAGCATCTCCGCCCAGCTGTCCAGCGTATCGGTCTCTACCGCCCGGGCAAACACGGCTTCGGCATATGGCCTGGCAATGGTAATCAAATCTTCAGCCATGGTGTCGCCTAGATCTGTTTCGCCAGAGAGTCCACAATATCCTTGTGAGCTTCGGCATTGATTTCCTTACGCAGAATTTTCTCTGCACCCAAAACCGCCAGTTCCGCCACCTTGGTGCGCAAGGCTTCGCGGGCCTTGTTGGCTTCCTGGTCGATTTCCGCCCGCGCCGCCGTGAGCAAACGCTCACCTTCGGCCCGCGCCTGATCTTTGGCTTCATCGACGATTTCCGCAGCGCGTTTTTCTGCTCTGGAAACAATTTCCGCAGATTGCTGCTTCGCTTCATGAAGTTTTTCCAGAGCCGCCTGTTGCGCCAGCTCTTTTTCATGCACGCCACGCTCGGCGGCTGCCAGACCATCGGCAATGCGCGCCTTGCGCTCTTCCAGTGCCTTGGTCATCGGCGGCCAGATATATTTCATGGTGAACCAAACGAACACCGCGAAAGATAGCAACTGGGCGAAGAGAGTCAGATTGATATTCATCCCGTTACCCCATTAAGACGAGAGGTTGTAAAGATCACCCGAGGTCTTAACCTGCAAGGGCGAACAGTACGTACATACCCAGACCTACAGCGATCATGGGTACGGCGTCTGTCAGACCCATGACGATGAAGAATTGCGTACGCAACATGGGAATCAACTCCGGTTGGCGAGCGGCGCCTTCCAGGAAGCGTCCCCCGAGGACACCGATACCGATAGCGGCGCCAACGGCACCCAGCCCCATCATGATAGCGGCGGCGATAACCAGCAGTGCTTGTTCCATGATTGTCTCCAGTTTTTTAAAGCAAAAAGTAAGTTAAAGTGAAATAAAATCAGTGTTCGTTATGAGCCATGTCCAGATAAACAATGGTCAGGGTCATGAAGATGAACGCCTGCAGGGTAATGACCAGAACATGGAACACCGCCCACACGAACTGCAGCGCCCCACCAAACAATCCCATAACGATGCCGGATCCGTACATCAACGCGATCAGTATAAAAATCATCTCGCCCGCATAGAGATTGCCGAACAGCCGCAGCGACAGGGAAATCGGCTTGGCGATGAGATTGACGCCTTCCAGAAACAGGTTGATGACGAAGAAGACAGGCTTGAGCGCAACATTCTCGGTCTGGAAAGGCATGCCGGTGAGCTCGTGAACAAAGCCGCCCACGCCCTTGATCTTGATGCTGTAATAAATGATCAATGCGAATACGCCCAGCGCCAGGCCAAAGGTGATATTGGGATCCGTCGTGGGCACGATCTTCATATGGCCAATGCCGATTTCCGCCGCAATGCGGGGAATGAGATCCACGGGCACCAGGTCCATGAGGTTCATGAGGAACACCCAGCAGAACACCGTCAATGCCAGGGGCGCGATGAGAGGATTGCGGCCGGAGAAAGAGCCTTTGACGCTGTCCTCGACGAAATCCACCATCATTTCCACAAAGTTCTGCAACTTCCCGGGAACCCCGGCAGTGGCGTTTTGCGCCGCCTTATAAAAGAAGTAGGAAAACAGCGCCGCCAGCCCCACGGACCAGAACAGGCTATCCAGATGCAGCGCCCAGAAACCCATTGCCTTGGCCTCTGCTGCAGAATGCGCAATCCCCCAGCTGCCATCGGGAAGACGCCCGAAAGTCAGGTTGGTGAGATGGTGCTGGATATATTCGCTGGAAGTAATCGTATCGCCGGAAGCCATCGTTTCTACTTATCTCTGTGCCTCACCTGCCAGCCAGTGCGCCAAAAGTGGGGACACTACCTGAACCAGAAAAAAACTCGCAAAAAGAGCCACTGCACTCAGCGGCCTTACCCATATAAAAACAACCGCAAAGGCGCAAGCCACCAACAGCAATTTGCCAACCTCTGCAATATAAAATCTTGTTACCAGGACGCCCGGCTGCTGCGCCCGATAAGGTGCAAACACCAGAAAGGCAAATAACGCGCTTGCCCCCAACGCAATGCCGCCCCCGAGAAACGCCGACAACGCCGCGGTTTTCCCGAATGCCATACCAGCCAGGGCAGAGACAAATACCAACCCTGATTGAATGACCAACAGTCGCTTGAGACGCTGCCAATCGAGCGGCCTGCCCCTCAATTTTCCGCGCCTCCTTGCAAACCTGGCGCATCATAAGTTTTTTTGCGCATAAGGTCAACCGATATAGCCATTAAATTTTACCGTAACAGTGGAAAGGATTTTCAGCGCAAAAACTACTTGATGTGAGCCATGATTCCTTCAAGCTCATCCAGGTTATTATAGCTGATTACCAGTTTTCCCTTGCCGCCGGACGCCTGCTTCAGCTGCACCGGCGCGCCCAGTCTGTCGGTGAGATCCTGCACCAGGCGACGCACATCCGGGTCTTCTTCCGCCGGCGCGACGGAACTGCGGACAGGCGCGCCGCCATGGGCCTTGAAGCGGCGCACCAGCGCCTCGGTTTCCCTTACCGACAGGCCTTTTTTCACTACGATTTGGGCGGCCTGACTCTGCAGCTCGTCTTCCAGCGCCAGCAGCGCCCGGGCATGGCCCATTTCCAGGTTTCCTGCTTCCACTTCCTGCTTTACATCCGGATTGAGATCCAGCAGGCGCATCAGATTGGTCACCGTGGTGCGCGACTTGCCCACGGCCTGCGCAATCTGTTGATGGGTGAGCGTAAATTCCTCCAGCAGACGGTGTAATGCCTGGGCCTCTTCCAGGGGATTGAGATCATCCCGCTGAATGTTTTCGATCAAGCCCATGGCCATGGCGGTCTGGTCATCGACATCTCGCACTACCACGGGAATTTCCGACAAGCCCGCCAGCTGCGCCGCGCGCCAGCGGCGTTCGCCGGCGATCAGTTCGTGCTTGCCGCCACCAACGGGACGCACCACCACCGGCTGCACCACACCCTGGGCGGCAATGGAATCGGCCAGTTCCCGCAACTTGTCTTCATCGAAATGCCGCCGGGGCTGAAAGCGCCCGCGCTGTATCAGATCCACCGCCAGCAAGGCCGGCGCGCCATCGCCTGCCGCCCCGGCCTCACGGCTGCTGTGGGAGGCGGATTGCGCGCCACCCAAGAGCGCATCCAACCCCCTGCCTAATCCTCGTTTTGCCATAATATTCAGTCGCTTGTTGATTGTGACTCGTGCCGGCGCACCATTTCGCCCGCCAGGGCCATATAGCTTACCGCACCCCGGGAGTATCTATCATACAGGAGAACCGACTGCCCATGACTGGGCGCTTCGGCAACGCGCACGTTGCGCGGGATAATGGTGCGGAACACCTCATCGCCAAAGTGCTCGATGAGCTGCCGGGAAACCTCCGCCGACAGCCGGTTGCGCATGTCATGCATGGTGCGCAGGATGCCTTCCAGCTTCAGTTGTGGATTGTAGTATTCCCGGATTTGCTCAATGGTGTTGAGCAGCCCGGTCAGCCCCTCCAGGGCATAGTATTCCGTCTGCAGGGGAACCAGTACGCCGCCACTGGCGACAAACGCATTGATGGTCAGCATGCTCAGAGAGGGCGGACAGTCGATGAGGATGTAGTCGTAGTTGTTCTGAAGCGGCTTGAGCGACAGGGCCAGGCGGCGCTCTTTCATGGGGTGATTCATCAACCCCACCTCGGCGGCGGTAAGATCGGTATTGGACGGCAGCACGTCGAACTGGTCCGCTGCGCTGCGCTGCAATACACCGCGCACAGGGGTGTTTTCCAGCAACACGTCGCAGGCGGACGCTTCCAGCTCATGCTTGTCCACCCCGCAGCCCATGGTGGCATTTCCCTGGGGGTCCAGATCCACCAGCAACACGCGCTTGCGCACCCCCGCAAGAGCAGAAGCAAGGTTTACCGCCGTGGTGGTCTTGCCTACGCCGCCCTTCTGGTTGGCTATGCTGATGATCCGCACCATGTAACGCTCATGATCCTGAATGGAAAGGCGTCAGTTTACCAGCCTGGGAGACAAGGTGGTAGAAGCGTACGAATCGTCCGTCAGGCGGAAAGCAGATGGTATTCCCCGTAGCTTCCTTCTGGTGCAAATAAATTCACCGGCTTCAGCGCAACCCCGCCTCCCCCGGCCTGCAGCCGATGACCGGATTCTTCACCGGCGCCGCCCTCTTCAGGCAAACGCACGGTCACGACATCACTGCCCGGCAGCAGAATGCCGCCGAAATAGTTGCGCAGCCGCACCTGCCATTTTCCCACGCCGGCGCCATCCCAGCAGGCCAGCGCGCCGGTACGATTTTCTTCGAAAGGAAGGTATGCAAAATGGCCGGTTTCCGGATCCGGCTTGTGGCAATGTACGGCGCCACTCGCATCCGTCACCTTCACCTCTTCCAGAAGCGGCTGCCAGTTCCTGCCATCGGCGCTGACTTCCACCACATAACTGTGCCTGGGCAGGGGTACGCCCTGAATGAGAAAACCTGGGGAGCCGCCCCCCAGCAGAATCTGTCCGGGCTCGGCCGTTTTCGCGGCAAAACCGCCAATGATGGCGATCTCTCCCGGCGCCGCCCGCACCCGTGGCGCAACAGTAAGACAGGCCTCCGCAAATCCCTGTTCCGGCGAGACGCACTGGAACTTGCTGCGGGAGCCGGCCTCGCTTTCAGACAAGATGCCCCGCACGCACAAAACACGGCTGTTTTCGCCACAATCCTGTCGGTAGGCTTCCAGATCCACGGGCAGGCGCAACACATAGTCCGCACCGCCTGCGGGAATCTCACCCAAAGCAGACAACGGCATATCCACCACGCCGAGATAGGTTGAAAATGCGCCACTGTCGTCCGCGTCCAGCCAAAATGTAACATGGTGGCGAGAGGAAACACGCTTGCCCTTTCCCACATGCACCACCGCCAGCAAGGCGTCATCCTGCGCCGCCAATCCGATTCCGCACAACCGCTCTCCTCCCTCTTCCCCGATCTCCCCTGCCACTGTTCCGCGGAGCCGGCTGGAACAAAGACATACCCTGGCCTCGGCGACATTGCCGAATACCGGCTTCCACTCGGGAGCATTGGCCGGCGGCGCATCATTCCAGGAAAGTATGGCCCTGACCCTGGCCCAGGGTGCGGGAAATTGCTCTTCCTCCCGCGCCAGCGGCAAAGAGACGGCATGGTGCCGATTCTTCACTGTGGGCGCATTATGCACAGCCACACTGGCGCAGCCCTGATCCTCCCAGCTCCCGCCATCATCGAACGAGAGATAGAACCGCACATATTCCGGCTCGCTGCTGATCCGCGTACCCGTGGCATACCCCTCCGGCCGATGAAGACAAATCACCGCCGCCAGCAGCTTGTTCCGGGGGTTGTAGCCCAGACAGCGAATTTCCTCGTACCAGGTGTTGCAACGGACAACCTTTCTCGCGGACAGGGAACTGGACAGGGCGTTGCCAAAATAATTGGGATTGCCTTGCAGCAACAGGCGGAACATGCGCCGCTCCCGCAAACACGAGGGATCAGCCGCCGAAGCATCTGTTTTCGAAATCTTGTTACGCTGCTGCACCATTTCGAACTCCCCTTCGTCTGATCTTGCACTTCTATAATTTCACTATAGGCGCAATCACGCACGGTGCATATGGACAAACGCCCCGAATCTCTGTAGGAAAAATCTCACAATGCCGGGCGAAGCACGATTCCGTGGCGCTGGCCGGCTTCGGCGGGAACCACAAGGGGATGGATTTCGTAGTGAAATTCCCGCCCCAGGGCTTTCAGTTCTTCCTCGGGCACCACGCCCTTCATGGCCAGCCAGCAACCGCCGGGGGCGAGCATATGCCGGGTGAGCCGGAGCATGTCCGGCAAGGCGGCAAAGGCGCGGGAGGTGATGGTGTCGTAGGATCGGGGAGGCTGGAATCGTTCTGCGCGGGCTTGCTCCACCTGGAGGTTGTCCAGACCCAGCTCCAGCTTTGCCTGCCGGAGAAAACGGGTCTTCTTGCTGTTTGCATCAAGTAGCGTAAACCGCCTTTCCGGATGGAGAACCGCCAGGGGAATGCCCGGCAAGCCCGCGCCACTACCCACATCCAACACGGAATCACCCTGCAGCAAGGCATGAATGGAAAGACTGTCCAGCAGTTGCCTGGACACCATCTTCATGGGATCGCGCACTGCGGTGAGGTTGTAGGCCCTGTTCCATTTTTCCAGCAGGGCCAGATAGTCCAGCAATTGCCGCTGTTGTTGCGGGCTGGCGCTCAACTCCATCTCCGCCAGCCCTTTTTCCAGTTGTTCCGTCCAGAAATCCGGCATCAGAGTCCCCTTGCGCATTTCCTTTCATCCATTGCTGGATTCCCTGGCGTTGTTCATTACCTGCCGGTCAATGGCGGCCATGTCATAAGCCCCATCCTGGTCCAGCTCTCCAACCAGATCCTGGCGTATCTTCACCGTAAGTTTCGCCAGAGAGACAGAGATGGCGTCACCTTCGCTTTTGTCCAGGGCTTCATCCCTGGCGGATCGGTTGAACACCTTCAGGAACTCCTGATACTGCACCAACACTGCCGGGCTGGCCACCATGGCCAGCTTGTGGGTGAGAAACTGCAGGCGCACCTGGTCTTGCTCGGTTACGGTTTTTTCCAGCACCAGTTGTTCGATATGGCTGATGAAATCCATGTAGATTTCGGATTTGAGTTCGATGAACTTGATGCTCTGTTCCTTCTTCAGCTCCACCTCGGTCTGCTTGTTGAGCAGCATGGCGGTAATCAGCACCGTGGCCACAGTACCGAGGATAATCAGCACGATCTCCTGGGTGAAGGGCGCCCGATCCATGACCCGGTAGGCATAACGCAAGAAAGCATAGCCACCCACCACCACGATGGCGGTAAGGCCCAGATACAGCAGGTTTTCCCGGACGGTTTTCATATTTCCCTCAGCCCCTCGGAAGGCTCCACCCTTGCGGCGCGAATGCCCGCAAGTATAGCCGCCAGCAAGGATGCGCCGACGGTGATCGCCAGCGCCATGGCGTAATGCTCGGGCAACAGGCGGCAAACTTTCTGGGCGCCGTCCAGCTGCGGCGCGAGCAGGGCATTGATGGACCAGGCGGCGGCAGCGAAAATGCCGCAGGCCAGAACCCAGCCGAAAAATGCCGTATACAGTCCCTGCGCCATGGGGAAGAGAATAATCTCCCCGCTGCGAAAGCCCACCAGGCGCAGCACCGACAACTCCTTGCGCTTGCGATCCACATTCGCCCACAGGCTCGCTCCCAGGGAAAGGGAAAATCCCCCCAGGCCGATCAGGGCAATGGCCCAATAGATTGCAGACAGGGTTCTGTCCATGCGCTGCACGCTTTCGATATCCGCCGCCTGGGTACGCACATTCATGCCGCTGCGCACGAAACTGTCCCGCAGACCGGCCACGTCATAGATGGATCTGGCATACAGGCGAAAGCCGGTGTACTGGCGTTCCCGTTCCGTTACTGCACCCTCCCAGCCCAGGGCGGGCACCGCATGACCGTCACGAAAATCCTCCAGGGCCTCCACCAGCGCCACGGAAGCGAACAAACCATCCCGGCTGAAAGCCGCCGCCGGAGCAATGGCCGCCACCTGCAGGTTCAGGGTAACCCGCTCCCTGCGCCCGTTATACTGCCGCAGCAAGCTGCCTTCGATATGATCCCCCGCACCCACCTGCAGCTTCCTGGCGGCACTGGCGGACAGCACGACCTTGTCCAGGCCCGAGGGCGGCGCCAGGCGCGGATCCAGCAGGGGATCTCCCTGGGCGGAAGGAATCACCTCAAACTGCAGGATGCGCCCCGCCTCTTCGCTGCGCACCGACAATGTGGAGGCAATGCTGCGAATCCGCGGCACGATGAAGTCCACATCGTCCCGTTGGCGCAGGCTGTCGATCCAGGCCCGGTCGTAGCGGCCGCTGCCCACAGGTCGGATCTCTCGCTTCAGCGGATCCTCCACCAGCGCATCGACCATGGCCCCCACAACACCGAACTTCAGGCCGAACAGCACCAGCATCGGCCCCAACACCGCCGCCAGGGCCAGCACGAAACAGATGGAGATCCGCCATTCATGAAAGTAGTCCCGGCTCGCCAGGGCCAGGCTGTGGCGCTGTTGGCGAAACATCATCCGCTCACCACGGTTTCGGTCATGCGCCCGTCCCTGGAGCGGCGGGTATGATGCGCCAGCCGGCGCAGCCCCAGTTGCTTGATATGCCGCCAGGCATGGCTGGCGACGATCACCGTGATATTGCGCTCCTCCACCATGCCGATAAACAGGGACATGATTTTCTCCGCGGCAAAGGGATCCACCGAGGCGGTGGGCTCGTCTGCAATGATGATGGCGGGTCGGTGCGCCAGGGCGCGGCCGATGGCGACGCGCTGGCGCTCTCCCGTGGACAGGGCGTCGGGCAATTTGCGCAAGTGCCGCGTCAATCCCAACTCCCTGGCCAGCTTCTCCACCGTATCGTCCGCCGGCATTCCCAGCATCTGCCGGGACAGGTTGATGTTGTCATAGATATTCAGATACGGCAGCAAGCCGCCGGTCTGCATGACATAGCCCATATGCGTCTTGCGCAACGCCGCCAGGCGGTCGCGCTTTTGCTTGCGCCAGGCGGCGCCGATGTCAACCGCATCGGCCTGACCCGCATGAAACCGGAAGCTGCCGGCATCACTGGGTTGCAGGATAAAGGCCAGCATGTCCAGAAGGGTGGACTTGCCACAGCCGCTCTCGCCGATAAGGGCGATTTTCTCACCCCGGTGGATGCGCAGGGAAGGCACCCGCAGGCCGAAGGTGTAGCCGTTGCTGCTGCGGGTTTTGGCGACGTCCTTGAGCTGGTAGATGATTTCCGGAGTGCGGGCCGGCGTCATTACGGCAGCATGTCCAGGGACAGGGGGTACACGGAATCGCCGCTGACCGGGCCGTTGTCCAGACTGATCCACAAATCCGTATTGTCATGCAGGGCCTGGTAGTAGGTGATTTTTTCTTCCAGGCTGCGCAGGAATTCGATCTGCCGTCCGGCGGGCCAGTTCTGCCAGTCTTCCAGCGACAGGGACACGACTTCGCCGGCATAGGGCAGGCCTTCGATATAGTCGCCGATAAAGCCCATGTCCACCAGGCTGTTGCCTTCCCCCGCCGTGGTCGCGGTGGTATGCCCCAGCTCTTCTGGGTTGCGCGAAATGGTGGCGGCCAGGCTCTTCAGCTCATTGAGAAAGTTCTGTGGCGACAACAGCCCATCTTCTGCGGTGCGCAGCACCTGCCGCAGGATATCGTGGAGATCCGACAACTGATCACGGGTGAGCAGCACCCGCACATCCACGCTGCGACGCTGCGGCTGGCGAAAATCCCGATCCAGCATCCAGGCGTTGAAGACCCGCGGCGGCTGGCCCTTGATCTGTTGCAGATACTGCATGCGCAGGGCGTAGCCGAGTTTTTCCACCTTGCTCTGCAGCTCACTCAGGCGCGGGTTGTTTTCCGCCTCCGGCTCTTGGGGCTGGGCTTCCAGCCCCTGGGCCACCTGGGCGGAAATCTGCCCGGCGAGGCTGTCCAGCACAGCGCCGAATTCCTCCACATTGCCCGTGGGTACGCCATAGTACAGGCTGCCGATACCGGGGAAATCGGACAGCGCCCGGTACTGGGCCTCCGCCGCATCGTGATCCGCCATCTCCGCGGGGGTCTTCAGGTGCAGTACGAACAGGGCAATGCCGTTGTCCTGGGCCAGCTGGCGCAGCTCGGCAGTGCCCAGACCCGTGGTGGACAGCGGGTCATCGCCTTCCCGCGCGCCGGCATCGGTGATGAGCACCACATAGCGGGCGTCATGCCCCTGCCAACCCATGCCTTCGATGGCCTGCCGCAGGCCGGCGTAGGCGTCTTCACGGAAGTCCCTGCTGGACACCCTCGCAGCGGCGAGCTGATCGACCTTTTCCAGAAACACGCCAGGATCGCGCCCTTGCGCCAGGGTGACGAAAGTCCTTGCAGTGAAATCCAGGCCGGGAGCCGCCCCGGCATTGTCCCGAAACGCCACCAGTCCGAAATTCACCCTTCCGAGCTGCCCCGCGTCGCCGAGGCGGTCGTAGATCTTCATCACCGCGTCCCGGGTGCGCTGGATATATTCATCCATGGACAGACTGGCGTCGATGACGAACACCAGGCCCGCAGTATATTCTTTTTGCAGACCGTCCTGCGCAGCCGCCCGGTTCTCCTGCGCCGACAGGGGCACGCTGGCGATCTTCAGCATGCGCGCCTGTTCCGTACCCAGCCAGGTGTCCTCATAGTCGAGAATCGGCACCAGATAGAAATCCTTGCGTATATCGATATGACCAGCGGGCTGGATGGCCACGACGGGCGCATCCGCCGGCAACCGGCCTTGCACCGCCTGCGCATAGAGCCGCCGGTATTCCTCTCCCCCGGCGTTTTTCACCAGGGCCGCCAACGCCGCCTTGTCGCGCAGCATCAACACCCGATCCCGCCCTGCGGGATCCTTGAACACCACGGTCAGCCCCTGGTTCCAGGAAATGCTGTCTTTCGCTGCCAGCCAGCCTGCCAGGCCGCCGTGGCGATCCATTCCCACCAACAGCCATTCTTCACCCTGCAGGGTTTTACGTTCATACACATAGAGTGCGCTGAAGGGCGTGGCCACCATGCCTTGTTCATCCCCAGGCTGATCATGAAGACGCGCATCGGGAACGGTGAGCACGCGCTGGTACAGGGCGCGCTTACCTTCCATGAGCAACGGTTTTTTCCCTTCCGCGAGAACCTGGGCGCTCCACAGCATCAGCAGCAGCAAACAGCCTTTCCGCATCATTTTCATCATTTCCATTTTTCCAACAGCACCGCCGCCTGTTCATCCCCTGCCCGGGCGGATTTTTCCAGATCCGCCAGCAATTGCGCCAGGCGCTGCCCGGCCAGGGCATTGCCGCTGCGCTGCGCCTGCAAATACCATTTGTGCGCCTGCACCACGTCGGGACGGGAAAGCGCCGATGCTTGCGCCTGGAAGAACCGGGGATCCGCTTGTTCCGCCAGCACCATGGCGGCCCCGGCATGGCCTTCTTTCGCCGCCTTGAAGTACAGCAGCCAGGCGTCCGCAAGCCTGCCCCGGGACTGGAACTCCTGCGCCCGGGCGAACAGGGCATCCGGTTTCACCGCTTCCCCCCTCATGTCCGCCAGATATTTGCGCGCCGCATCGCCATCATTCTCCCCACCAGCGTCCGCGGCCCGCTCAGTGTCTTCCACAGGAGCGCGCGCCTGCTCTTCCATGGCATCGCCGGTTTCTCCGCCCGCTGCCGGCGGAGGGATGTCCTCCACCCGGTTTTCCGCCTCGGGCACCATCAGCACGGCAACCAGGGTGGCGGCGGCAACCAGGCTGATGACCAGCCACAGGCGGTTGGATGCGGCTGTTTTGTTCGTATTTTGTCCGTCTTGCATAGAAATGTACCGACAACCCGGCCCTAGCACCAATCGGCGAAACAAGGATATTATCGCAATTTCCACCTGGATGTGCTGAACGCCGATGAAAACAAGAAATTTGATCCTGCTCGTACTGGGGCTGGCCCTATGGGCCGCCACCGCCTGTTCCCGCCCCCCCGAACGCAACTACCTGGACAGCCTGCGCAGCTATTGGCAGGGCGTCTACCCCGACGGTGGAAAGACCCTCTACTGCGGCAAGAAGTTCCGCCCTTTCGACCGCAGCGTGAACGTGGAACACGTCTATCCCATGAGCTGGGTCACCAAGAAGCTGGGCTGCGGCAAGCGCGAGCAATGCCGCCACAACAGCCCGCGCTTCAACCGCATCGAATCCGACATGCACAATATGTACGCGGCGCGCAAGGACGTGAACCGGACCCGCGGCGCCATGGCTTTTGGCCTCATCAAGGGCGAGAAGCACCATTTCAAGGACTGTGATTTCGAAGTGGACTTCCGCGCCCGCCGGGTGGAGCCCCGGCCGGAAGCACGCGGCCGCATCGCCAGGGCCATGCTCTACATGGCCGACGAGTACAATCTGGACATCTACCGCAAGCAGCGCCGGATGCTGGAAAAATGGCACAGGCAGTATCCGCCCGACATGGAGGAAAAGCGCCACAACGCTGCGGTAGCGAAGATCCAGGGCAAGCCGAATCCTTATATCAAATAGCCTTCGGCGCAGAAAAGTGTAAAATCATCGCCCATTCTTGAACGCGAATCCGGATGATCCATGAGCACACTGAAAAATGACCGCTTTTTACGCGCCCTGCTGCGCCAGCCTGTAGACATGACCCCGGTGTGGATGATGCGCCAGGCGGGGCGCTATTTGCCCGAATACCGGGCCACCCGGGAGAAAGCGGGCGATTTTCTCAGTCTGTGCCAGAACCCGGAGCTAGCCTGCGAGGTTACCCTCCAGCCCCTGGAGCGCTTCCCCCTGGACGCCGCCATTTTGTTCTCGGACATCCTCACCATTCCCGACGCCATGGGCCTGGGCCTGTATTTCGAGGAAGGCGAAGGTCCCCGCTTCAAGCATCCCGTGCAGGACAAGGCCGCCATCGACGCCCTGCCCGTGCCCGATCCGGAAGAAGAGCTGCGCTATGTAATGGACGCCGTGCGCACCATCCGCCGGGAGCTGGATGGGCGGGTGCCCCTGATCGGCTTCTCCGGCAGCCCCTGGACCCTGGCCACCTATATGGTGGAAGGCGGCAGCACCAAGAATTTCGCCCTGTCCAAGGGCATGATGTTCGACCGCCCGGATCTGATGCACGCCCTGCTGGACA
>JAMOMB010000006.1 GCA_027068795.1 Sedimenticola sp.
ATCCTGTCCGTGATCGGCATCCGCATCTTCATCTTCTTCATCCAGTTTGGCGAGAGGCGCAAGGCCGCGCAGGGCGCGCAGCTTGTTGCGCCGCTCCAGGGCGCGCTGCTCTCTTTGCTCCCATTCTTTCCTGCGTACGGATTCCAGCAATGAAACTTCGTTCTTTTCCTGCATCTTGTTGATCTCCCGATTCTGTTCGATGAGGAAACGAAAAGCCGGATCATGTTCCACCCGCTGCTCATGCTTGCGCTGCAACATGGACAGTTCCGGATGGCCAAGCTTACGGAATTTTACGGGCTTGATCGCCGCCCAGGGCAAGGCATTGTCCAAAGAACGCTCTCCATGCTCGCCAGATCCTTCCTCGGTCGGAAACAGCAGATCCGGAATCACCCCCTTGTGCTGGGTGCTGCCCCCCTGCACCCGGAAAAACTGGGCGATGGTCAGGCGCAAGCGTCCCAGGTCGTCTTTCCCCCGGGCAAACCGGCTCAGATCCACCAGACTTTGCACCGTGCCCTTGCCGAAAGTGGGTTCGCCTACAATCAGCCCGCGGCCATAGTCCTGGATGGCCGCGGAAAAAATCTCCGAGGCTGAAGCACTGTTACGGTTCACCAACACCGCCAACGGGCCGCTGTACACTTCCTCCGGATCGGTATCACGCTCCACATCGATGTTCCCCCGGGAATCCTTCACCTGCACCACCGGGCCATAGGGAATGAACAAGCCGGTAAGCTCCGTGGCTTCCGTGAGCGAGCCGCCGCCGTTGTTGCGCAAGTCCACGATGATGCCATCCACCTTCTCCTTTTGCAGATCGGCAATCAGTTTGCGCACATCCCGGGTGGTACTGCGAAAATCCCTGGCGCCCGCAGCCTGGCCACGAAAGTCCCGATAGAAGGCCGGCACGTCAATGACGCCAAAGCGCATGCCGCCCGCTTCGATGATGCTGGACTTGGCCGCCTGGTCTTCCAGCTTGATCTTGTCCCGAACAATGGAAATGGTTTTCGCCGGTGCGCCGACGCCAGCAGCCTTTGGCAATACATTCAGACGCACGATGGTGTCCTTCTTGCCACGAATCTTTTCCACCACATCCTGTAGCGGCCAACCGACGATATCCTCCATTTCACCATCTTCGCCCTGGGCCACACCGATAATGCGATCACCGGCATGCAGCTGGCCACTTTTGTCCGCCGGGCCACCGGGAACGACTTTCTGTATCGTGGTGTATTCATCTTCACTGCGCAGCACTGCGCCAATGCCCTGCAGGGAAAGGCGCATGGAGATGTCGAAGTTCTCGGAACGCTCGGGAGACATGTAGGCGGTGTGCGGCTCAACACTGAGGGTATAGGCATTGATGAAGGTCTGGAATACGCCATCCGCATCCCACTGGTGAACCCTGCGGCGCAGGGTCTTGTAGCGCTTCTCCAGGGTTTCCCTGATTTTTTTCTCATCCTTGCCCGCCAGACGCAGGCCCAGAATGTCGTTTTTCATCCGTTTGCGCCACAGATCCCGGATCGCCGCTTCATCCTTCGCCCAGGGCGCGTCTTCCCGGTCGAAGCGGTAGGTCTCGTCCCGGGTGAAATCAAAGGCATTCTTTTCCAGCAGACGCAACGCCAGATCCAGGCGCTCGTCGACACGCTGGCGATACTTGCGGAAGATATCGAATGCAGGCTCCAATCTGCCGCTGGCAATCGCGTCATCCAGCCGATACCTGTATTTTTCGAAGGCATCGATATCCTCTTGGGTGAAAAAGCTCTTGTTGGGGTCAAGGGCTTTCAGATACCGATCCAGTATTCTGCTGGACAAGGCGTCATCCAGCACCACTTTGCGGTAGTGGTACTTCTTCAGCACTCTGTTTACGATCAACGCGGTCTGGCGCTGAACACGGTCGGGAACCAGGGCCTCGGTTGGCACCTCTTTTATTACCGCAGGCGCAGCCGAGCTGAAAAGCAGCAAGCAACAAACACCCAGCCAATGGATCAATATCTTCTTCATAAACAACTTCCGATTTATTACCGGTTTACCGCCAAACCTGCGCCCAGGGAAGCCCTCAGGCCAAGCGCCAGCGCCAGGTATGCTTCGTCCTGCGGTTCAATGTAACCATGTCGCAGGAGAAAATCTATAATAACCAGGTTGCAGTTGAGTTTGAACTCATCCGTTTCCCTGACCAGACGGGCCACTTCCTCTATGGGCAGCAACACGAAGGATTCGACCTCACCGTCAGTGTTTTGAGGCTGGAAGTCGGGGGAAAGTTCCAAATCATAACAATACAGTATGTCCGGTCTATAGCCTCGTTCCGCCACCCGATTGTAGCTGACCAGACCAACGGGAACTGCCTGACGAGCCACATTTTCCGGCAATCCGGCCTCCTCCTCGCATTCCTTGCACAGGTTTTCCTCCAGGCTGACGCCCCAGGGCAGGCCGCCCGCCACCATGTTGTCCAGACGGCCCGGGTAGATCAGGCGGTCCCTGGCCCTGCGCCCCAGCCACATGTGGAGCCCGTCCTTCTTCCTTACAAAACCATTGAGGTGCTGACCAAAGGCGCGTATGCCGAAATACGCTGCTGCGGCGCGATCCATTACGCACAAAGCGGCCCGCCTCCCGGCGGGAGTCACGGGATAGAGCTCTCCCATGGGAGCCGCAATCAACCGTTGCCCGGCCAGGCATTCTACGGCCTCGGCCAGCGCCGCGCTGCGGCTGGCGAAATCCCCAAGCCCCGCTGACAGGTCAACACGATTCTTCCCGATCTCGAATACCCCGGAATGCTCGGCCAGGGCATCCACCAGCCAGGGGCGCAGCCAGCCCACCACCTGATCGTCAATGAACCAGGGAATGAACGGCTCTTTGACCGGAGGATTGCAGCTGCGGATATGGCGCAGATAGCCTTGCATTGACCCGGCCTTCTCAACCAACACGGGGAACATCAAGGACACGGGACTTGCATGGCCCACCCAGGCGCGCCATGATATGCAACAGCTCTTTCCTCTCGTATGCCATGAAATCAGATTTTTCCTATCCCGCAGGACATATTTCCTATCGTTTGCACATTCACGTCCGCAAGGACATACGGATTGTGGCAGGTGCGCTGGGAAGCTGCAATTTTACCGCCGGCGATTATGTATACACCGGCAGCGCCCGGCGCAACCTTGCAGCACGAATCAAGCGGCATCTGTCCGACAACAAAAAATTGCGCTGGCACATCGACTATCTGCTGGCCGACCCGAATGTGGACATCATTGGCGTGGACACCTCGCACATCCCCGAATGCCAATGGAACCAGCAATTGAGCGGCGGGATTCCCGTTTCAGGATTTGGCGCCAGCGATTGCCGTAAACGCTGCGGCGCGCACCTGAAATCCTTGCCTGCCTGAACTTCCCTCTGCGGGGGGAAGCCCGCCGCAGCGGGTGGGGGTTCATCAACCGTGGGCGAACACCAGCTCGCCTCCGGCGACATCCACCTTGATGGTGTCGCCCGGCACAAACTCGCCGGCGAGGATCTTCTGCGCCAGGGGATTCTCCAGCTGGTGCTGAATGGCCCGCTTGAGAGGCCTTGCACCATACACTGGATCGAACCCTGCTTCTCCCAGAAGATCCAGCGCTGCGGTACTGATGTCCAGCGTCAGCTCACGCTCTTCCAGCCGCTGGCGCAAATGCTCGATCTGAATACCGGCAATCTTGCGAATCTGCTCGCGCCCCAGGGGATGGAACACCACGGTCTCGTCCACGCGGTTGATGAATTCGGGACGGAAATGCTGTCCCACCACTTCCATCACGGCGGTCTTCATGGCCTCGTAGTCGTTGGTGTGCGCCATCTCCTGAATGAGATGGGAGCCCAGATTGGAGGTCATGACGATAACCGTGTTGCGGAAATCCACGGTACGCCCCTGGCCATCGGTGAGGCGGCCATCATCGAGCACCTGCAACAACACGTTGAACACATCCGGATGGGCTTTCTCCACCTCGTCCATGAGGATCACGGAATAGGGTTTGCGCCGCACCAGTTCGGTGAGATAACCGCCTTCCTCATAGCCCACATAGCCCGGGGGCGCACCGATGAGCCGCGCCACGGAGTGCTTCTCCATGAACTCGGACATGTCGATGCGCACCATGGCCTCTTCCGTGTCGAAGAGGAATTCCGCCAGGGCCTTGCACAGCTCGGTCTTGCCCACCCCGGTGGGACCAAGAAACAGGAAAGAGCCGTTGGGCCGGTTGGGATCGGCAAGACCGGCCCGGGAGCGGCGGATGGCATCGGACACGGCCTTTACCGCCTCATCCTGGCCCACCACGCGCTTGGTCAGGTTCTCTTCCATCTTCAACAGCTTCTCGCGCTCGCCCTCGAGCATCTTGCTCACGGGAATGCCGGTCCATTTGGAGACCACTTCGGCGATCTCCTCATCGGTGACATTGTTGCGCAGGAGCTGAAAATCCATGTGCTCGGCCTCGTCCGCCGCCGCGAGTTGCTGCTCCAGCTGGGGGATGATGCCATACTGGATCTCGGACATGCGTTGCAGGTCTCCAGCGCGGCGCGCGGTTTCCAGTTCGATGCGCGCGCGCTCCAGTTCTTCCTTGATATGGGTGGTGCCCTGCACCGC
>JAMOMB010000007.1 GCA_027068795.1 Sedimenticola sp.
TTCACCCGCCTTCCCAGATGGTTGTGATAGTCGAAGTGGATCGCCTCGCTGCCGCTGCCGTAGAGGATGATGTCACGGATTTTTTTTGGCAGCTTCCGCCAGGGGGTTTCCGGGTCGAAACCATAGTGCCGGGCCAGGGATTGCAGCATCTGAAAATAGTAGGCGTTGCGCCTGTCCCAGCCGCGCACCGCCCCCGCCGCCAGGGACAGTTCGGGATGGGCCACCACCTTGTGCACGTCGAAGCTCTGCTTCACCCCCAGGCCATCACAGACCTCGCAGGCGCCCACGGGATTGTTGAAGGAGAACAGGCGCGGCTCCAGCTCCTCGATGCTGTAGCCGCAGGCGGGGCAGGCGAAATTGGCGGAGAACACCAGTTCATCCTTTTCCGGCTCATCCATCCAGGCCACCAGGGCCACGCCCTCGGCCATGCGCAGGGCGGTTTCGAAGGATTCGGTGAGGCGCAGGCGCTGGGAATCATCTCCCTTTACCCGGAAGCGATCCACCACGGCTTCGATAGTGTGCTTCTTGCGCAGATCCAGATCCGGGGCATCGTCCAGCTCCCAGATCCCGCCGTCGATGCGGGCGCGGATAAAGCCCTGGGCCGCCAGCTCCTTGAGCAGCTTGTGGTATTCCCCCTTGCGCTCGGAAATCACCGGGGCCAGCAGCATGAGCTTGCTGCCCTCGGGCAGGGCCAGCACCTGATCCACCATCTGCTCGATGGTCTGGGCCTCCAGGGGCAGTTTGTGCTCGGGGCACAAAGGCGTGCCGGCGCGGGCGAACAACAGGCGCAGGTAATCGTAGATCTCGGTGATGGTGCCCACGGTGGAGCGGGGGTTGTGACTGGTGGTCTTCTGCTCGATGGAAATGGCCGGGGACAGGCCCTCGATATGATCCACATCGGGCTTTTCCATCATGGACAGAAACTGCCGGGCATAGGCGGACAGGGATTCCACATAGCGCCGCTGGCCTTCGGCATAGATGGTGTCGAAAGCCAGGGACGACTTGCCCGAACCCGACAGCCCGGTGATGACGATGAGCTTGTCCCGGGGCAGTTCCAGGTCGATGTTCTTCAGATTGTGGGTGCGGGCGCCCCGCAAACGGATACTGTCCATTGTCATTCAGTACTGAGGCCAAACAGGGTACTATACGCCGTTATTCCATTTGGCTTCAAACCCTTCGGCAGATCATGGCGGACAACAAGGAACAAGGCGGTTTCAACAGCACGGAAAAGCGCGCCACCTACGGGCTGGCCGGCATCTATGGCTCACGCATGCTGGGCCTGTTTCTCATCCTGCCGGTATTCGCCCTGTATGCGGAAGAGCTGGCTTCCGCCACCCCCGTGCTCATCGGCATGGCCATCGGCATTTACGGATTGACCCAGGCGCTGCTGCAGATTCCCTTCGGCCTGCTGTCGGATCGCATCGGGCGCAAGCCGGTGATCGTCGGCGGCTTGCTGCTGTTCGTGCTGGGCAGCATCATCGCCGCCCTGGCCGAGGATATCTGGATGATCATCCTCGGCCGCGCCATTCAGGGCAGCGGCGCCATCGCCGCCGCCGTCATGGCGCTGCTGGCGGATCTGACCCGCGACAGCCAGCGCACCAAGTCCATGGCCGTGGTGGGCGTCACCATTGGCTTCTCCTTCACCCTGGCCCTCATCGCCGGCCCTTTATTCAACACCTGGGTGGGCGTACCCGGACTATTCTGGATCACCGCCGCCCTGGCCATCGGCGGCATCCTGATCCTGCTGCTGGTAGTGCCCACCCCGGAGCACAGCAGCGTACACAGCGAGGCCGAACCCGTGCCCGCCCTGTTCGGCAAGGTATTGCGCGACCCCCAGCTATTGCGCCTGGATACCGGAATCTTCACCCTGCATTTCGTGCTTACCTCCCTGTTTCTGGCGCTGCCCCTGACCTTGCGCGATGCCGGCCTGCCGGTGGAAAAGCACAGCTGGCTGTATCTGCCGGTCATGCTCCTGTCCATGGGGCTGATGGTGCCCTTTATCATCATGGCGGAGAAAAAGGGCCGGATGAAACAGGTCTTTCTCGGCGCCATCGGCCTGCTGGGGGCGGCGCTGCTGGGCTTTTATCTGCTTTCCGGCAGTCTCTGGGGCCTGGGGCTGATGCTGCTGCTGTTTTTCACCGGCTTCAACCTGCTGGAGGCCACCTTGCCCTCTCTGGTCTCCAAGCTGGCTCCCGGCGCCATCCGCGGTACCGCCATGGGGGTCTATTCCACCTCCCAGTTCAGCGGCGCCTTCGTCGGCGGGCTGCTGGGCGGCTGGGCGCATTCGCATTTCGGCGAAACCTCGGTGTTTCTGCTGGGGGCGGGCTTCGTTCTGCTGTGGCTGCTGCTCGCGGCAAGCATGCGAACACCCGCCAAAGCAGATGCAATTTCAACAGATGGGCGGTAAACTCACGGGCAAGCGACAATTTCACGGATGGCGAACCTGAGGAGGAAACATGGCAAGAGGCATCAACAAGGTTATCCTGATCGGCAATCTGGGAAAAGACCCGGAAACCCGCTACATGCCCAGCGGCGGCGCGGTCACCAACATCACCGTAGCCACGTCGGAGTCCTGGAAAGACAAGCAGACCGGCGAGCAGCAGGAACGCACCGAATGGCACCGGGTGGTGTTTTTCAACCGCCTGGCGGAAATCGCCGGGGAGTACCTGAAAAAAGGCTCCAAGGTCTACATCGAAGGCAGTCTGCGTACGCGCAAATGGCAAGGCAACGATGGTCAGGATCGCTATACCACGGAGATCGTCGCCAATGAAATGCAAATGCTGGACAGCCGCGGCGCCGGCGGCAGCGCCGAATTTTCCCGCTCCGCACCCAACAGCGGCCAGGCGGGCTCACAGGGCGGCAATGCGCCCCAGGCAGCCGGCGGAGCTGCCGGTGATTTCGAGGACGACATCCCGTTCTGAAGAGTCTCCGGGAAACTTTGCCGACCTTCTACTGTCTCAAATGCTGAATAAATACAACAATTTCCATTGGAGTGTTCAATGAAAAAACTGCTCGTTCTGTTTGTCTTGTGTTTCTCGTCCGCCGGCCTGCTGGCTGCGGAACCAAAGGAAGGCGTCGATTACGACGTCATTACACCCACCCCGCCACCGGGAACCGGCACGGATGTGGAAGTGGTGGAGTTTTTCATGTACACCTGCCCCCACTGCAAGAACCTTGACCCCGCGCTGCAGGAATGGGTAGCCAAGCAGCCGGATAACGTCAAATTCCAGCATATGCCCGCCATGTTCGGCGGCGCAGCCAACCTGCATGCAAAAACCTATTTCGCCCTGGAAGTCATGGGTGAGGAAAAGCGCATACACAATGCCTTCTTCAAGGCCATCCACGATCAAAAGCGCCGTCTGCGCAAGCAAAAGGATATCGAGGAATTCCTCAAGGAGAATGACGTGGACCTGGCCAAGTTCCGCGCCGCCATGAACTCCTTTACCGTACAGACCAAAGCCAACCGCGCTGCTGCGCTCATGCGCCGCTACGGTATCCGCTCCGTACCGGCAATCGTGGTGGATGGCCGTTATCGCATCAAAAACACCCCGATGGTACTGGAAACCACCACAGCGCTGATCGAAAAAACCATTGCCGACCGCAAGCAGTGACGGCAAGCCCAGACAAGGACGTCCATACCCATCACAACAGCATCCTGCCGCGGCGCTTCCACCTGCTCAGCTACAACATCCAGGTGGGCGTGGACACCTGCCGCTATCGTGAATATGTAACCAAGGGCTGGAAACATGTGCTGCCCCACCGGGAGCGCATGGTGAATCTCAACCGCATGTCAGCCTTGCTCTCGCAGTTCGACATGGTGGGGCTGCAGGAAGTGGATGCGGGCAGCCTGCGCAGCGGCTTTGTGGATATTACCGAATACCTGGCGCACCGCGCCGGTTTCCCCCACTGGTACCGGCAGATCAACCGCAACATCGGCGTGATTGCACGCCACAGCAACGGCTTTCTCAGCCGCTTCCGCCCCAGCAAGATCACGGAACACAAGCTGCCCGGCGGCCCCGGGCGCGGCGCCATGCTGTTTGAATTCGGCACGCATGACGAAGCCCTGCTGTTGTGCAGCGCGCATCTGGCGCTGGGCCGCCGCGCCCGGGAAAAACAGCTGGCGTTTCTCGGCGAACTGCTCAAGAACCGCCCGCATGTAGTGCTCATGGGCGATCTCAACGCCGGCTGCGAAGCGCCGGAAATACGCCACTTCATCCGGACCTATGACATGAGCGAGCCGGCCTGCACCCAGCCCACCTTTCCCAGCTGGCGGCCGGTAAAAAAGATTGATCACATTCTCGTTTCCCGAAAACTGCGGGTCATCGGCTCCAAGGTGGAGGACTACCCTTTATCCGACCACCTCCCCGTCAGCATGGAGCTGGAGCTGCCCGACAGCGCACGCCAGACAACCTATTCCGCAGCGTCCGCCCAGGCATAACGCCAGTCCCTGCCTGTTCCCGCCTTCAACAGCTGCATCAATCCGTCAACGGGTACAGCCTCTCCCGGGTAGACCTGGTGAATTTCCACACTGCATCTGGCGGCA
>JAMOMB010000008.1 GCA_027068795.1 Sedimenticola sp.
CGAGATGGTCACGAAGCGTAATCCCAGGGAGACCTCCAGGGAAAACCCGGCACCACGGCCTTTGGTGACATCTACTGTAAGATGGGTGTTCTGCCAGTACTCGAACTGATCACCCGCCATATAAAAATCGCAGCCGTGGATGGTGCCTAGCTTCACATCCCGGGATCCCACGAGGAAGTCGCCCACGGCAAAGCACATGGGAGCGGAACCATCACAGCAGCCGCCGCTCTGGTGGAACATGAGTTCGCCGTGTTTTTCCCGGAGCTGGTCGATGACCTCGGCCGCCGCCGGGGTGACGGCCACCCGTTCGCTGTATTTGTTTTCATCCATTGGATTGCTCATGGGCGGAGGCCGGAACCGGCAACAGCGGTTCCGGCCTGGTTTTACACCCTGTCAGAAGAAGCCCAGGGGGTTCTTGTCGTAGGACATGAGAATGTTCTTGGTCTTGCGGTAGTGGTTGAGCATCATCTTGTGGGTTTCGCGGCCGATGCCGGATTTCTTCTGCCCGCCGAAGGAGGCGTGTGCGGGATACAGGTGATAGCAGTTGGCCCACACGCGACCGGCCTCGATGCCCCGGGTGAAGGTCTGCATCTGGTGAATGTCCCGGGTCCAGACGCCAGCGCCCAGGCCGTAGAGGGTGTCGTTGGCAATTTGCAGGGCTTCTTCCTCATCCTTGAAGGTGGTCACGCACAGCACCGGGCCGAAGATTTCCTCCTGGAATACGCGCATGCTGTTGTTGCCCTTGAGCAGGGTGGGCTGGATGTAATAGCCATCGGGATAGACTTCGTTCTTGTATGCCTCGCCGCCACACAGCACTTCAGCGCCTTCGTCCTTGCCGATCTGGATGTAGTTGAGAATTTTCTCGTACTGATCGTTGGACGCCTGGGCGCCCATCATGGTGGCCGGATCCAGGGTGTCGCCCATCTTGATGGCCTCCACCCGCTTCAGGCAGCGCTCCATGAACTCGTCATAGATGTTTTCCTGAATCAGGGCCCGGGACGGGCAGGTGCAGACTTCGCCCTGGTTGAAAGCGAACAGCACCAGGCCTTCGATGGCCTTGTCGAGGAAATTGTCGTCATCAGCCATGACCGAATCGAAGAAGATGTTGGGGGATTTACCGCCCAGCTCCAGGGTCACGGGAATGATGTTTTCCGACGCATATTGCATGATCAAGCGGCCGGTGGTGGTTTCGCCGGTGAAGGCCACCTTGCGGATGTCCGGGTGGGTGGCCAGGGGCTTGCCGGCCTCGGGGCCGAAGCCGTTGACCACGTTGACCACGCCCGGAGGCAACAGATCCTGGATCAACTCGATGAGCACCAGGATGGAGGCCGGAGTCTGCTCGGCGGGTTTGAGCACCACGCAGTTGCCGGCGGCCAGGGCCGGGGCCAGTTTCCAGGCAGCCATGAGAATGGGGAAGTTCCAGGGAATGATCTGGCCTACCACGCCCAGGGGCTCATGAACCTCCATGGAGACTGTATTGGCATCCAGATCTGAGATCTCGCCGGCTTCACCGCGGATGACGCCGGCAAAATAGCGGAAATGATCGATGGTCAGGGGAATATCGGCAGCCATGGTCTCGCGGATGGCCTTGCCATTGTCCCAGGTTTCTGCGTGGGCGATCTTTTCCAGGTTGGCTTCGATGGTATCGGCGATCTTGAGCAGCAGATTGCTGCGCTCGGTCACGGCACTCTTGTTCCATCCGGCTGCGGCCTTCCAGGCTGCGGCCACGGCCAGGTCGATGTCCTTGGCGTTGGAGCGGGGTACGCGGGTGAGGAACTGACCGTTGACGGGAGAGTGGTTATCGAAATATTCGCCGTCTACCGGGGCGACCCATGCGCCGCCAATGAAGTTTTCGTACTGGTTCTTGAATTCGGGTTGTTTGTCAGGCATCTGTCGTTGCTCCTGGGTTGGTTATTTTGAGGATCCGGGCATGGAAAACCACGTTTTGCCCGCTCAGGGGGTGATTGAAGTCCACCAGCACCATGTCGTCTTCCACCGCCAGCACCGTACCCGTGGTTTCTTCGCCGCCGGGCAGGCTGAAGGCGAGTATCTGGCCGGCTTCAAGTGAGCTGCTGCCGGGAAAGTCGCTGCGCGGCATTTCCCGGAGCAATTCCGGATTGCGCTCTCCCCATGCGTGTTCCGGATCCAGGGTGATGGTTTGCTCATCCCCCTCTTTCAGCCCGTACAGGGCCAGCTCCAGCCCCGGTTGCAGGGTGCCGTCGCCCATGGTGCAGGTGAGGGGCTCGTCTTCGGTATCGAAAGCTTGGGTGCCGTCTTCCAGGCCGAGTTTGAAATGCAGGGTGACGATGCTGCCGGGGATGATTTCTTCCATCAGCGTGTGCCGTTGGGGTTGTTGGTGCGTATATCGGGGTTTTTCAAGGCGCTTTGTTCCAGGTTGGTTCGGCTGTGGAAGCTTGTCTTGCCAACGCCCGCGCTACCACGAACAGCAGGTCGGACAAGCGGTTCAGATATTTCAATGACTCGGAGTTTACCCATTCCTGGCGGGAAAGTCCCCACAGGCTGCGTTCGGCGCGGCGGCAAACGGCCCGGGCAAGATGGGCCTGGGCTGCGGCGCGGGAGCCGCCGGGAAGAACGAACTCTTGCAGTGGCGGAAGTGCGGTATTGATTTGTTTCAGCCTTTGTTCCAGCCACAGCACCTGTTCAGCATCTATAGTGGAAGTGCCGGGCAGAGCCAGTTCGCCGCCCAGATTGAAGAGCTGTTGTTGAATGCCGGTGATGAGGGCTTGTTGTTCCCTGTGCTCGAGCTCCGCCATCAGCAGGCCCAAGGCCGCATTGAGTTCATCCAGGTCGCCCAGGACCTGGATGCGCGGACTGTCCTTGTCCACGCGGCTGCCGTCAGCCAGCCCGGTCTGCCCCCCATCACCGCTGCGGGTGGTGATGCGGCTCAGGCGGGGCATGGGCTAGTGGTTGAAGCGGATGCCCAGAAAGCCGGCCCGCCCCTGGGTGTTGTAGCCGTAGGCCAGTTGGTAGTCTTCATCGAAGGCGTTTTCCAGTTTGGCGAATATCTGCCAGTTCCTGTTCAGTCGGTAGCTGGCATTGAGATTTACCAGAGTATAGCTGTCCAGGGTAATGCCGCCAAAATCCTTTCGCTCGCCGGAATAGAGCAGATCGCCGCCAAAGCTCCAGTCGCCCAGCAGGTAGTTCACCCTGGCGTTGAAGCTGTGCTCCGCCCGGCGCAGCAGCCGGTCACCGCTGCCGCGGTCTTCCGGGTTTTGCCAGTTGCCGCCCAAATGCAGGCGGAGCGCTTCGCTGTGGTAGTCATATCCCAGCTCCAGGCCGTCGATGCGCACTTCCGCCACATTCTGGTTGTAGCCGATCCAGGGCGGGGTGACCAGCACCCATTGCACCATGTTGTCGATGTCGTTGCGGTACAGGGAGGCGCTCAATTCGTGGCTGTCCGCGACCTGGTGTTTCAGGCCCAGCTCGTAAGAAGTGGATTCTTCCGGCTCCAGCTCCGGATTGCCGCCAAAGCCAAAGCGTTCATTGGCGCTGGGCACGCGAAAAGCAGTGGCGGCGCTGGCCCAGGCGCGGCTGCCCTGGCCAAAGTCATAGCCATAGTTCAGGCTCCAGGTGAAATGGCTGCCTGCGTCATCATGATCCAGATAACGGATGCCTGCAATGCCATGATGGCTGCCGCGGCTGAGATCAACCTGGCCCCAGGCCTCGATGAAATCCGTGTCTGCGTCATAAGGTGAAAAGCCGCCCTTCGCAGTCACGTCCTCGTTGCTGGCCTTGATGCCCAGCAGCAGCCGATCCTGGCTGCTGAAGCGCAGCTTGTTGCGCCAGGCCAGTTCGGTGCGATCCGTATGGACGGCGTCATTGCTCTGGTTCTGATCGATATGATCACGCACATGGGCCAGTTCCAGGGTGCTGGTCCACAGCTTGCTGAAAGCCGCCTCCCAGCGCAGACGACTGCTGCTGTTGAGGAAATCCTGGTCCAGGGGGGTGCCGAAGTAGTCCAGATATTCGTTGTTGCCCTGGGTTTGCCAATGGCCGGCGCTGAACTGGTGGATGCCGGCGTCGAAGCTTGCCGCCAGATCAAGGCTGGTATTGTCGTAGCCCCGGTCGATGTTAGAAGATGCCAGGGGCGGAAAGCCGTCCGTCTCTTGATAGGAGAGAGAAGCGCTCAGACGGTGATTGTCCGCCGCATGGCCGATGTGGGCATTGGCGCGCCAGCTATCGTCGCTGCCGCTTTCGGCAGAGCCGCCATAGCTGAGTTCCTCCTCCCCCGCCTGGCGGGTGATGATATTGATCACGCCGCCGATGGCGCCGGATCCCCAGAGGGTAGAGCGCGGTCCCTTGTAGATCTCGATGCGCTCGATGCTTTGCGGGTCGATATGTTGCAATGCGGCGCTGCCCAGGCTGCCGGAATTGATGGCCACGCCATCGATCATCACCAGATTGTGATCGCTTTCCGTGCCGCGGATGAACAGGGAAGTGGCTTGCCCGGGGCCGCCATTGCGGCCGATTTCCAGTCCTGTGTGAAATTTGAG
>JAMOMB010000009.1 GCA_027068795.1 Sedimenticola sp.
TGCGGAAACCCAGTTGTCCATTCTCAGTGGCTTCGGCCTGGGAGCCCTGGGCGTGTTCCTGTTGCTGAGCCTGCAATTCCGCAATTACCGTGAACCCTTTATCGTGCTGCTGAATATTCCCCTGGCGTTGATCGGGGCCATCTGGGGGCACTTGATCATGGGGCTGGATTTCACCCTGCCCAGCATGATCGGTTTCGTCTCCCTGGCGGGTGTGGTGGTGAATGATTCCATTCTGCTGGTGGAGTTCGTCAAGTACCGGGTGCGCGAAGGCATGGTGTTCCATGACGCCGCCCGCCAGGCGGTGCGGGATCGTTTCCGCGCCATATTCCTTACCTCGGTAACCACCGTGGCGGGCATGACGCCTTTGCTGTTCGAGACCAGCTCCCAGGCCCTGATTCTGGTGCCCCTGGTCACCAGCATCGTATTCGGCATGCTGACCTCCACCTTGTTGATCATGCTGGTGTTGCCGGCTTCCTACAGCATTATGGAGGATTTCGGCCTGGTGGATCGAGGTGAAGAGGCCGGGGCGAAGGCCTGAGGTTGCCGGGTCAGTACAAGTCGTCCAGTGGCGTGGGTTCGCCGAGGTAGTAGCCCTGGGCGTAATTCACCCCGATTTCCGCCAACAGCGCCAGGGTTGCCTCGCTGGTCACATGTTCCGCAATGGTTTGCTTGCCCATCAGCTGGCCGATCTCGTTGATGGATTTGACCATGGCCAGGCTGATTGGATCCCTGTCCATGTCCTGAACGAACTGGCCGTCTATTTTCAGAAAATCTACGGGCAGATCCTTGAGATAGCCGTAGGAGGACATGCCGCTGCCAAAGTCGTCCAGGGCGAACAGGCATCCGGTTCCATGCAGCTCGGTAATGAAGTGGCGCGCCCTGGACAGGTTGGTGATGGCTACGGTTTCGGTAATTTCCAGGCAAATGGAGCCGGGAGGGACGCTGGTCAGTTGCAGCTGCTCCAGAACATAGTCCAGGAATAGGGGATCCACCACCGAGGCGCCGGAAAGATTGATGGTGGTCAGTTCCGGCATGCGTTCCTTGTGGGGATGGGTGGCCAGCCAGCGAAGTGTGTTGCGAAGCACCCAGCGGTCGATGACCGCCATGGAATTGTATCGCTCCGCGGAAGGGATGAAGCGGTCAGGAGTGACCAAGCGTCCCTTGGGGTCGCGCATGCGCAGCAGGATCTCCATGGCGACGAAAGGAGGCTTGGCCCCGTTTCCTATCCTGTGTATGGGTTGCTGGTAGAGAATGAAGCGTTGCTGCTCAAAGGCGGCCTCGATATGCGTGATCCAGTCGATTTCCCCCCGCCGCAGCTGCAGTATCTTCCCGTCGAACTGGTTGGTGACGATGATGCGGTTTCTGCCTTCCTCCTTGGCCTGGTAGCAGGCGGCGTCCGCCAGCCGCAGCAGGTCGGTGACGCCCTGGCCTGCGTCCGTAATGTTCACCAGGCCGATGCTCATGCCCAGGGAGAATATCTTGTTTCCCCAGTAAAAGCGGAAATCCTGCACTTCTTTCAGCAGTTTGCGACCAATCTGCAGCGCGGCCTCCGGGGTGCGGTTTTTGATCACCAGGCCGAATTCGTCACCGCCAAGGCGGCCCAGGATGGCGTCGTCGCCCGTGTTGTCATCCAGCAAGATGGCCAGTTGGCGTAACAGCTCGTCACCGGCTGCATGCCCACAGCTGTCATTGATCAGCTTGAATCGGTCGAGATCCAGGTACATGAGGCAATGCTGTGAGCTTGCGCCCATGCTGTCCAGCAGGCTCTGCAGGGATTGCTCGAAACTGTGGCGGTTGAGCAAGTTGGTCAGATAATCATGGCTGGCCTGGTGCATCAACTGTTGCGCCATTTCCCGGTTTATGGTGATGTCCCTGATATAGGCGGTAAACAGAGGCGTGTCTTTCTGGTCGATGCGGGTAATGGATAGCTCCACAGGAAATTCCGTACGGTCGGCGCGCATGGCTGTAGTTTCGATGCGGGTTCCAATAATGGTTGCTTTGTTGGTTTGCAGGTGCTTTTGGAAACCTTCGTAATGTTGCCGGCGCAGGGGTTCGGGAACGATCAGTTCGGCCATTCTTTCCCCCATGACTTCTTGCGCCGTATAGCCGAAGATTTTTTCCGCCGCCGGGTTGAATTCCAGAATACGATCATCCTCGTCAATGGTGACAATGGCATCCAGAGCGGTTTCCACGATAGCGCTCTTGCGCTTTTCGCTACGCTGCAGCCTTTGCAGCATACGTTGGCGTACAGCCACCTGGCGGGCGATGATCCATGCGCCGACGATCAGACTGGCAATGCCCAGAAGCCACAGAATGAGCAGGATGGAAGTTTTGGATACAATGGCGGTGGCTTCCTGGGCGCGCAGTTCCTGCATGGGAAGGGCGATGCCGATGCCCCCGCCGGGCTCGCCAGGTGTAAAGTCCTGACCGGCATGGCAGAGCAGGCAACCGGCATTCACCATCAGGGGCTGCATCAGTCGCAGGTATTCCTGCCCGTCGATGGTAGTCAGTTCGATAACCTCTTTTTCTCCCAGGGCCAGGCGGTACAGGGCGAGTTTTTCCCATTCATCGGGCGTATTTTCCACTGCCAGGGGCGTCAAACTGGTGACCTTGCCGGTAACGCCGTAGAGGTGTCCGAAATTTTCATCCAGCTCGCGAATGATGCGGGCGGGATTGATCAGCGTCAGCCGTATTCCGGAAGGTGTGCGGATGTCTCTTTCCGGGATATGGGCAAGATTGGGATCCGGGGGGTAGTTGTTGGTTATTGGCACATAGATGCGGCCATGTTCCGTGGCCCACAGGCGCACGGCCTGATCCTTGTTGAAATAGGCCCTGGCTTCGGCTTTCGCCAGATTCAGGGTGCTCTTTTTTTCTTCCGCGATGGTCCACAGGGTGATGGCCGCGATACTGGCGCTCCACAGCACCCCCAGCGCAAAGGCGTAGCTGATGGTGCTGAAGTTATCCTTGAAGATCATGGTGAAACGCGGTCTGCGTCAGGGTGGAATAGGTGGGCGTTTTTTTTTCGGAGACCAAGATCCTGCAACCCGGAAATGATTGTGTACGGTAAAGGGAGGTTTTTGATAAAGTTGATTCTTTGCACAACTGCATAACAATATGAATTTATCAGATTTTTCCTTTCCCGTGTTGGGTTTTGCCGCATTTTCCGGAAGCGGCAAGACCACGTTGCTCGAGAAACTGATTCCCCAGCTCAGGCGTTCCGGCGTGCAACTGGCCCTGATCAAGCATTCCCACCATGATTTTGAAATGGACAAACCCGGCAAGGACAGCGACCGCTTGCGCAAGGCGGGGGCGAATCAAATCCTGTTGGCGTCCAAATTTCGCAGCGCCTGGATCCGGGAAGGCGATGGAGAAACCGAACCTGATCTGGCGGAGCTGCTGGCGCGGCTGGATGCCAAAGGCCTGGACCTGGTGCTGGTGGAAGGCTTTCGCGACGAGCCCATCACCAAAATCGAGATCCACCGACCGTCTCTGGGTAAACCGCTGCTCTGCCTGGAAGATGAGAAGGTGATAGCAGTGGCGGCTGACCGTCCCCCTGAGCAGAAAATTCCCGTGCCCCTGCTGACCCTGAACCGGCCCGGGGAAGTTGCTGATTTTGTATTGTCATGGCTGCGTTCCCTTTGAGCGGTGTGCTTGGGTTTTTCGGCTGATGGCGATTGGCGAGCAACTGTTGCGGCTGAACCGGAGTTTTTCTATCGAATACCGGGGAAAACGCTTTTCCGGTGAACGGCTGGAGCAGTTGCTGGATGCCTTGTGTCTGCGCCTGCAGGCCATGGGGCTTGCGCCGGGCATGGTTTTGGCCAGCGGGGGCGGGCAACGCTGGCTGAATGCGTTGTTGCTGTTTGCCCTGCCGAGAATGGGCTGTGTTTTCTTTCCTGTGGATCCGGCCTTGCCCGAGTACAGCCGCCGGCAGCAGCTACGGGCGGCGCGGGCGGACATGGTGCTGATGGATGATGCCTGTCTGGAGGAGCTGGAAACGGATTCGGTCGGCCGTTTTTCCGCCCGGGAACCGGAACCGGATGCCCTGCGTTTGCTGCTGGCGACCAGCGGCACTCAGGGACAGCCCCGGATCGTGGAACTCAGCGGACGAAATCTGGCCGCCAGCGTACAGGCCTCCTGCAGGCGTTTGGCGCTGGAAGAAGGCGACCGCTGGCTGGCCTGCCTTCCCCTCCATCACATTGGTGGACTGAGCATACTGTTGCGCTGCGCCCATGGAGGAGCCAAAGCGGTACTTGTGGATCGAAGTGATCCGTCAACCCTGAAAACAGCGCTGGTGCAAAGCCAGGCAACGCACTTGTCTCTGGTGCCTGCCATGCTGCACCGTCTCCTGGAAACCCATGGTGAATTTTCCCCGCCAGCCATGTTGAAAGCCGTGGTGCTGGGTGGGGCGCCTGCGCCTGCGGCGCTGGTGGAGACGGCCCTGCAACTGGGCTGGCCTTTGTGCCCCAGCTATGGATTGACGGAAGCGGCCTCCCAGGTGGCCACGCTTTTCCCGCCGCCGCAGCGATGGCAACCAGGTTGTGCGGGGTTTCCCCTGGCGCATGTCGAAATCAAGCTTTGTAAAGATACTGGCGTTGTCTCCGTTCGCGGCCCTTCCATAGCGACCCATGCCCGCTGCGCGGATGGCGGCCGGCGGAAGCTGACGGACGAGCAAGGCTGGTTGAATACCCGGGATTTGGGGCGCATGGACAGTGAGGGGCGGCTGTATGTCTTCGGGCGCAATGATGATGTTTTTGTCAGCGGCGGGGAAAACATTCATCCGCAACTGCTGGAACAGGAGTTGGCGCGTTGCCCCGGAGTGGAACAGGTTGCGGTCAGCGCATTCGCCCATGCCGCCTGGGGCGATGCCCTGGTGGCCCTGTACTGCGGTTCGGCAAGCGTTGCGCAAGTGGCTGGCTGGGCGCGAGAGAACCTGCAAGGGGTTTTCGCGCCCAAGCGGTTTTTTCAGGTAGAGACATTGCCGCGAAATGGGATGGGGAAGTTGCTGCGCGCCGAGGTAAAAGCGCTTGCGCAAAAGCTGGCTCAGGAGGAATAGGCCAGAAGGTTCTGCCGCAGGTTTTCCGGAACGGCCACCGGGGTTTTACTGGCCTTGCACAGAAAGACATGGCTGGTGGCGGCGGTGGCGCAGAGCATGTCTTCCTTGTGGAATTCATAGGAGAAGTGCAGGGCGCTGTTTCCAACGGATGCGGGGAACACGGTGATGCGCACCTCGTCGTCCAGCAACAGTGGATGCAGGTAATCCGCCTCGGCATGCGCCAATGGAACGAGATAGTCGCTTGCCAGGATGGTCTTCAGTGAGTGACCTGCTTCCGAGAGCAGGGCGGCATAGGCGTTGTGGGCGTGGCTGAACAAGTGGGCGTGGAACATGACGCCGCCGGGATCCAGCTCATGAAAAGGCACCTGAAAGGTTTGCTGAAAAGATTTCATTGATATTCAGTCCAGGGGCGTTGGATAAGGAAAGGCGTCCAGCCCTGATGCGAGGCGGACAGGCGACATCTTTGCACAGCCAGCTGGAGGTTGCCAGCCCGTGGGCCAGCCCCGGCGAAAGTCCGTCCACGGCGGCGGCAAGCTGGCAGGCGGCGTGTACGCCTACCGCCGAATCCACCAATGTGGTGACCACGCATTCCTTGCCTGCCGCCGCCGCCTTTTCCGCCAGAGAATAGCTGTATCTCAGTCCGCCCTGTACCCCGGGCTTCAGTATCAGGCGGCGAATAGCCGGGGTTGCCAGCAGTTCATTGGGATCCATTCGCCGTATTGATTCATCCAACGCCAGGGTAATGGGGGTTCGGGACTGCAGTTGGGAAAACTCGATCAGGCCCGGATTGCGCAGGGGTTCTTCCAGGGATTCTACGGGCAGCTTGGCAACAGCATCGAGGAAATCGCTTGCTTCACTCTGGGTCCAGCTGCCGTTGGCATCCAGCCGCAAACGAACGCCTGGTGTCAACTGGGCGCATATCTTTTTCAGGCAACGTATTTCCTCATGCAGTTCTTGCCGGCCGACTTTCAATTTGAGGAGGGAAAATCCCTGGCTCTGGTCTTGCAGCGTATTTTCCCGGCAGGCCGATCCCGACATGGCGTTTGCCAGGATCTGGTCGCTGGCGGTGTCATTGAGCAGTTTGCGCAGGGGCAATTCGGCGTTTTGACTGTGCAGATCCAGGGCGGCGGTTTCCAGTGCATAACAGGCGGCAGGGTAGGCATGGCGCTGCCGCTCCAGTTCCGCCAGCAATGTTTGGGTGCTGTTCCAGGTTCTGCGGGAAAACTGGTGGATTAACGTATGCGCCGCCGCTTTGGACTCGGTGCCGGCGGACGGAAGAGGTGCGCAATCGCCATAACCCCTGTGTTGATCATCACAAATACTGATGACCCATCCTTTGCGCTGTGTTAGGCTGGCATCCCGTGACGCATCTGGCCAGGGGCAGGCCAGGGGCAAGGAATAAGGGGCGAGTTGAATCTGAAGAGCCATTGAAGGAGGGTTGCTTGCCAATTCCTGCGCTGTTTTTGATTTAAGTCAAATCGGGCCTGTGCGAAATGACACACACTACACGGGTCTACATACTCGACAGCTGGCCAGTATTGCTGGTCATAAATTTTTTTGATCGAAAGGGGTGGGGAAGTTCTGGCTTTTTCGATCGCTATTGTTGTTACCAGAAGGAGAATACCATGAAAATACGCAAGCCTATGCTTGCCTCCCTTATTGCTTTGGCAGTGGGACTCACAGCCGGAGGCCAGGCCTGGTCTCAGGACACGTTGAAAGACGTGATGAAAAAACGTGGGCTGACTGAAAAAGACATATTGGCGGCAGCGAAAACCTATACCCCCAGCGGCGGCCGTGATGAGTATCTGGCTTTTGCCTCCGGCGGCCAGAGTGGGCAGGTCATCGTGTATGGCATTCCGTCCATGCGCATTCTCAAATATATCGGCGTCTTTACCCCGGAGCCCTGGCAGGCGTATGGGTTTGATGACGAGTCCAAGGCCGTATTGGCCCAGGGACGCATTGAAGGCAAGGACATTACTTTTGGTGATACCCACCACCCCGCTTTTTCCGAAACCAATGGCGAGTATAACGCCAAGTATCTGTTTATAAACGATAAAGCCAATCCCCGTATTGCGGTTATCGACCTGCATGACTTTGAAACCAAGCAGATCGTGGTCAACCCGCTGTTCCAAAACGCGCACGGTGGCGCCTTTGTCACGCCAAATACCGAGTATGTAATGGATGCAGCCCAGTATGCGTCTCCATACAAAGGCAGCGGCTTCGTACCGCTGGAGAAGTTCAACGACGAATACCGCGGTGGTTTGACCTACTGGAAGTTCAACATGGAAAAGGGCAAGATCGAGCCCGAAAATTCCTTCACATTCGAGCTTCCTCCCTATAGTCAGGATTTGTCCGACGCAGGTAAAGGGCCATCCATGGGTTGGGGTTTCACCAACTCCTTCTGTACGGAGCGTTACATCGGCGGCATCGAGCGTGGTCGCCCGCCGTTTGAAGCTGGCTGCTCCTCCAAAGACACGGACTTCCTGCATATCACCAACTGGAAGAAGGCTGAAGAACTGGTCAAGGCCGGAAAAATTGGCAAGAAAGTCAATGGCATGACCCTGATCAGCATCAAGGAAGCCGTGGACAACGGTTTGCTGTACCTGGTGCCTGAACCCAAAAGCCCGCATGGTGTTGACGTAGCGCCTACCGGCGACAAGATCATTGTTTCTGGCAAGCTGGACAGCCATGCCTGGGTTTACGACTGGAACAAGATTCAGGCTGCAATCAAAGCCAAGAAATTTGAAGGCAAAGATGCGTATGGCATCCCCATTATTGCGCTGAAGGATGCCCTGCATAAATCCGTTGCCGTTGGCCTTGGTCCGTTGCATACCCAGTATGATTCCAAGAAGTGTATTGTTTACACCTCCATTTATGTGGATTCCATGATCACCAAATGGGATTATTGCGAAGGCAAGGTATTGGATCAATTGCCGATTCACTACAACGTCGGCCATTTGATGGCGATGGAAGGTGACTCTGTTACTCCGGACGGCAAATATCTGGTGGCGTTGAACAAGCTGGCCATCGACCGCTTCAATCCTGTTGGCCCCCTGCATCCGCAGAACCATCAGCTCATCGATATCAGCGGCGACAAGATGCAACTGTTGTACGACATGCCTCTCCCTCTGGGCGAGCCGCATTATGTGGTTGCCATCAAGGCCGACAAGCTGAAGCCTGGTATCCGCTACAAGTCTGGCTGGAACAGCCGCCTCGACAAGCGTTCCCAGTGGAAAACCCGCGCGGGCCGCGAAAAGGTCGAGCGTACCTGTGATGCCAGCGGCAAGTGCACCGTACATGTCTATGGCACGGCGATCCGCTCCCATCTGACGCCGGAAATCATCGAGGTTACGGAAGGCGATACGGTATCGCTGCATATTACCAACCTCGAGCGCGCCCAGGATGAGACCCATGGTTTCGCCATGTACGGTCAGAACATCCAGCTCTCCATTGAGCCGGGCAAGACGGCTTCCGCCACCTTCGTAGCGGAAAAAGCCGGCGTCTACCCTTACTACTGCACCGAGTTCTGTTCCGCACTTCACCTGGAGATGCAGGGCTATTTGCTGGTGCAGCCAAAAGGCTACAAGGCGGAAGCCGGCGGCCTGGTTGCAGGCACCAACTACACCGAGGCTGATTACAAGAAGCAGGTTCAGACCAACATCGATACCCAGGCTGTAATCAACGAAGTGGTAGGCTTTATCACCAGCCACAACTACAAGGATTTCCCGACTGTAGTTGCGCTGGTGGAGGACGCTACCGACCAGCTCGGTTTCGCCAAAGAAGCCAAGGCCAAGTCTGAGGCGGCTGCCGCCAAGAAGGACTGGAACAACGCCATGTTGTGGGCCAACCAGTGGTGGCAGTATCAGGTCAAGACCGCAGACATGGGTCTGCGCGCCAAGACCTATCTGATAGAGAACGGCGCCAAGAAAATCAAATAAGCGCCTGTTCCCGACACCTGCCTTGATCAAAGGCAAGGTGTCGGGGATCTCGTTCAGGATGTAATATACAGGGGGTGGTTATTCACCCCCTTTTTTTCAGGAGAATGTGAAGTAATGATTAAGTTATCCACTAGAACAATTGTTCTGTCCGCGGTTCTTGCCGCTTTTGCCTTCGGTAGTGTTGCCTCCGCAGCTTCCGGCAAAAGACTCTACATGACATGCGCCGCCTGCCATGGAAAAGATGGTAAAACACCATTGATGCCGGCATACCCAAAGATTGCCGGTCAGAACAAGGCGTATATACTGCAACAGATGAAGGACATCATGAGCGGCGCCCGCGCCAACGGACAGTCTGTTGCCATGAAAGGCGTGATGGTGACGCCGGAAGGCAAGCCGCGCTTCAGTGATGAGGAATTGGAAACGCTGGCGGATTATGTGTCCAAGCTGGCTCCCTGATTCTTTCGTATGTACCAATTGAACGGCCTGGCATCGCCAGGCCGTTCTCTTTATTGAGTAAATGATGAAAACAAAAAGTCCTTCTGCAAAGTCCGCATACAAGCGTCGCTCACTTTGGGGTGCTATTGCCCTGGTTGTGTTGGGCATGATGCTTTGGGGCGGCTTCAATACTGCCATGGAGGCCACCAATCGCATGTCTTTCTGCATTTCCTGTCACGAGATGCATGACAATGTATATCAGGAATACAAGACATCCGTGCATTTTTCCAATCCGTCAGGCGTGCAGGCCGGCTGTCCGGATTGCCATGTGCCCAAAGAATGGGTTCCCAAGTTGTTGCGCAAGATACAGGCCTCTGGTGAGGTGTATCACTGGCTTATGGGCAGTATAGATACCAAGGAAAAATTCGAGGCGCGGCGGCCGGCCTTGGCGGAACGCGTATGGAAGGTGATGGAAGAGACGGATTCCAGGGAATGCCGAAATTGCCATGATTTTACGGTTATGGATCTGGCGGGGCAGGCGCGTTTTCCCGCCCGCATTCACAAGGATGCAATGGAGGAAGGCAAGACCTGTATCAATTGCCATAAAGGAATTGCCCATCGTTTGCCGCGCTCCCATACGGCAAAGGCCGACATACCGGAATTTGATCCGGAAGATGCCGAAGACATCATGCAAACCTGCGCCGCCTGTCATGGCATCTATGCCCAGGGAACGCCGGATGGCGAATATCCCCGCCTGGCGGGTATGAATCCCGACTATCTGATTCGTCAGTTGGAGCATTTCAAGAATCGCAAACGCATCAATATTCCCATGATTCCCTTTGCCAATGACCGGGAATTGCCGGGTACGGACATGCAGACCATTGCCTATTATCTGGCCAGTATCGACCTGCCGACCCATATTGCGGTTATCGATGAAGAGGAGGTGGCGAAGGATGAGGGCTTTGATGCCCTGGCGCGTCTGGAAGAGAGCAAGAGGTCCCTGAATATTCCCCATTATCCGGGGAATGCGGATGCGGGAGGGCGCTTGTACCGCAAGGAATGCGCCACCTGTCACGGGGAAAAAGGAGAAGGAAACCGCATGCTGACCATTCCCATGCTCACCGGGCAGCACAGCAAATATCTGTTGCGCCAGGTGGAAAGATTCCGCAAGGGTGAACGTATCCATGACGATCCACGGGATCAGCAGATCTTCCAACGGTTTGGTGATTCGGAGATTGCGGATATCCTGGCTTGGCTGTCCCGTCAGGATGATTAGGAGGATGCTGAAAAAGCCCGGGAAAGGGTTTTTCAGCGCGGGAGGAAGATGCATGATGTCCTGCTCCCGGTATTTTCAATGAGTTACACTCAATGAAAATGGCAAGGCTTGTTGCCTTGCGTGTAGGTTGCTGAAAAAATGCTGTTTTTTGGCAAACTGTGATTGTGAAGAGAAACCTTATAGAAAGTGTTTGTTTTACTTTCAAAGGCTTATGGTATTGCACTTGATATGGCTCAAGTGCAGGGTGCGAGTGGAATGTTACCATTTCGTAGTTTTTAAATACGGGCTTGGGCGGGTGCAAAGCTGTGCCGCCAGGCCGTGGCTTTATTTTTTTGGAGAACTGAGATTATGAACAAACGTTTGATGGTATCCGTGCTTGGCATTGCCGCCACTGTAATGGTCAGTAGCACCGCTTTTGCAGAATGGATGTCGAAAGGGGGAGAAAGAGATGAAGCCTTGCATCTGAAGCCGGATCATGAAAACGGCATCGAGGTGTATGAGGTCTGCGCCGCCTGTCATTTGACAGAAGGCTGGGGATCCAAAGACGGCACCTTCCCCCAAATTGCCGGGCAGCATCAGCCTGTGCTGGTCAAGCAGTTGGCGGATATCCGCGAAGGTAACCGCGATAACCCCACCATGTATCCTTTCGCCAAGCCGGAAGCTATTGGCGGCCCCCAGGCCATGGCGGATGTTACGCATTACATCGCCAAGTTGCCCATGAATCCGGATAACGGTAAAGGCCCGTGGGAAAAGGGTACGCCGGAGTACGAGAAAGGCAAGAAACTGTATGAGGACAACTGCGTCAAGTGCCATGGCGAGAATGGCGAAGGCAAAGCGGAGAAATTCTTCCCGAAAATTCAGGGGCAGCACTATTTGTACATGGTTCGCCAGTTCGAGTGGATTCGTGACGGCAAGCGCCGCAACGCCAACCCGGAAATGGTCGATCAGATCAAGCGTTTTACTCATGACGATGCGCTGCATGTAATCAACTTCGCTTCCCGGATTCCCGTGCCCAAGGAAGATCTGGCGCCTTCCAAGGAATGGCTGAATCCTGATTACGATTGATTTGTCGGATCAGGCCTTGGCCTGAATAGACCGAAACAATCAGGTGTTTCTCCCTGCCGGGATGGTGTCTCGGCGGGGAGTTTTTCACTTTGACGGCAGGTGGTGATTTTTCCTGGGGGTTCGATTGCGAATCGTCATAGCCTTCCATGGTGAAAACACATAGCTTTATCCTTCAGTTTTTTTCGATCCAACAGGTATTGTCATGTCCAAGCGTGTAATCATCTCCAACCTGCTGATTCTGGCCAGTCTCGTACTGCTGGTAATCATCTATTTCGCGCCAGCATGGTGGGTCTCTCTTACCGCTCCCAACTATCCGGAGGACGCCTTTCCGGATGGGGTAAGAATTCACTTTCATATGAACGGCGTGTTCAATGGCTGCAAGAAAATCGAAAAGGAAGAGGTTACAGAAGAGGAAGCGCTGGACTGTGTGCATGAGATGGACACCATCAACCATTATGTGGGCATGTATCCCATTGCCGCTGGTGGTGTGGTAGAGCGCCCGTTCTCCCTTTTCCTGATGTCATTTCTGGGCGTGATGCTGCTGGGTTTTGCCTGCACCAAGCCAAAGATCCGCGTGCCGCTGATGTCGGTGGGTTTTGCCGTCATCGCCATCTGGATGTATATGACCTGGTATGGGGCCGACGGATTGAAATATCAAAGCGCCGGCTATGTGCGCGCCCTGGTGAACGCCATGGATCAGGATGACGAGCGGGGCGGTGAAACAAATGCGGGCGAGGCTGTCATCAAGCGCATGCAGGAGGCTCTTCCTGAAGACAATGTGTCCATTGTGGAACAGCAAGCCAGTGAAGATGAGATTACCCGCAAACTGGCGGGTCTGGGCAGTGAATTGGTCAGCGCCGAAGGCATGCAGGTGCAGCTGGGCAAGGATGCTGGAAAAGCAGCGGATATTGGTGACAAGGCGGCCAATATTGAAATGCTCAAAATCCTGTTCCTCATCGATCAGAAAAAGAAACCCGCCAATGAGCGTGAAGAGTGGACGGGCAGTAACCTGCAAGTCATGCGCTGGCATTATGAACAAAGCCTGGGCCGGTACTTCAATGTTCCGGAAGAGATCGAGCCGCTGGTCAAGACCATGACTACTGCTTCTCATGTGGTGTTCTGGGGCATTATTGCCGCCATGATCCTGATGGTCTGGGGTGCGCGCAAGAGCAGTGGCATCCTGTACTGGCTGCTGATCCTGGTGCCCATGGCCTTGCCGGTATTCTTCCTCATTGAATATTCCGCCTGGCTGTGGTGGTACGGCCACAACCTGAACACCATGGGCGCCTTTACCGTCAAGCCTTTCATGCCCACGGTGTTTGGACAGGGCAAGGTGGCGCAGTTTACCACTCACTCCTATCCCAGTATCGGTTTTGGCCTGATGTTGTTGATGTCGGCGTTGCTGGCGGTGGCGGCATTGCTGCGGCGCAAAGATGCACGCGAAAAGTGATGGTCATGCGCCTGTGGGGCCTGTTGCTCATCCTGTTGCCGGGGCTTTGTACAGCCAGCGGTCAGCTAAACCTGCAGGAGTTGATTGACCAGACTCCAGAAGGTGAAATCCTGATGCTGGCGCCTGGCGTCTATGCCGGGCCGGTGGTAGTGAGCCGTCCTATCACTATTGACGGGCAGGGCAAGGCAACTATTGATGCGGGTGGAAAAGGTTCCGTGGTGGTTTTGAAAACCGATGGAGCCACCCTGAAAAACCTGCATCTGACCAATTCCGGTGAGTCTGCGAATGATATTGATTCCGGCGTGCAGGTGCGCGGCAATTTCAATGTCATCAAGGACAATGTCATGGACAACGTGCTGTTCGGTGTTGATTTGCAGCAGTCCAGCAACAATATTGTGAAGCGCAATCGCATCAGTTCAAAGCCGGACTTCCCTTTGGGGCAGAAAGGCGATTCCGTGCGCCTGTGGTACAGCTTCGACAACAAGATACTGGACAATGTGTCCGATCAAGTGCGGGATATGGTGGTCTGGTATTCCGCCAACAATACCATTTCCGGCAACCGCACCAGCAATGCCCGTTATTCCCTGCATTTCATGTATTCCCGCTATAACCTGGTGGAGAATAACCACTATGTAAACAATGCCGTGGGCATTTTTCTTATGTACAGTGATGGCGTAGTGGTGCGAAACAATCACATTGCGCATGCTGCCGGCCCAACGGGCGTGGGTATCGGTTTCAAGGAGACCTCGGATCTGATTATTGAAGGCAATGAGGTGCTGTATTGCGCGAGTGGATTGTATATCGATGTCTCGCCCTATCAGCCGGATACCACCAATCGCTTTACCAACAATCTGATTGCCTATAACGGTATCGGCATCCGCTTTCTCAATGACTGGCACAGCAATATTTTCAAGGACAATCGCTTTGTCGACAACCTGACCCAGATTGTGGTGTCCAGTGGGGGCACAGCGAATCGCAATGACTGGGAAGGGAACTACTGGAGTGATTACGAAGGTTTCGATCAGGATGCGGATGGCATAGGCGACAGCGCATATGAACTCTATGCCTATGCGGACAGGTTGTGGCAGAACGAGCCGTATGCACAGTTTTTCAAGGGTTCGCCTTTGCTGGAAGTGCTGGATTTTCTGGAGCGGCTGGCGCCGTTTTCCGAGCCGCGCATGTTGGTGCAGGACAAAAAGCCTCATTTGAAGCTGCTGGCGAAAAATGAAGCTGCCACAGCGCAGTCCGAAGTGACCGAGCAGCAGCCTGATGCTGCGGAGGACGACCCGGCTGATGTGTCTAATGCCCTGGAGTTGCTGAAAGGCAGCCTGGAGAACTGATATGAGCAAGAGCAGCAAACGTCTGACTCCCAAGCAAAAAGAGCGCCGTAAATTCATGCGCTCCATTGCCTTGGCGGTGGGTGTGACCGGCATTTCCCTACTGGGCATGGTGCCGGTGGTGGGGAAATGGGTGGAGCGACTGCGCCCTCCCGGTGCTTTGCGGGAAAAAGAGTTTCTGGCTGCCTGTATCAAATGCGGCCAGTGTGTGCAGGTGTGCCCGGTGGAAGCCATCAAGCTGGCGGATCTGACGGACGGTTTGGGCATTGGTGTACCGTATATCGACTCCCGGGCGCAGGCCTGTGATTTCTCCTGCGATGGCCTGCAGTGTGTATTGGCCTGCCCTACCGGCGCGTTGATTCATGAAATCTCCTTTCCATCACAAGTGGATATGGGGATTGCCAAAGTGGTGCAGCCGGCCCAGTGCCTGGCGGTATTGGGGCAGGGCTTCAAGGGACAGGCAAGAGGCGCCGACTTCCAGGGAAAGCTGCGTTATGCCGATATTGACCGCTGGAACCCGATCAAGGTTGCGGATCACCCCTATGACCTGGAGCTTTGTGATCTGTGTGTGCGTCAATGCCCTATCGAAATCAGTATTGCCGAATGCGCTGCGGAAGACCAGCGTGAGCCAAAAGGCAAGGTGGCGCGGGTGGCGCAACGTCAGGAAAACGAATGCCCGCCAAAACATGCCATCGAACTGCGGAATATCGATGGCGCCATGACGCCGGTAATCCTCGAAGGCTGCGTGGGTTGTGGCGTGTGTGAAATGATTTGTCCGGTGGAACCCGCAGTTATCGTCATGGACGCCAGCGACAGCCGCGCCAACAGCCGGGGGATGAGAACATGAGTGGTGTTGTTGAGTCACTGCGGGTGCTCCTTGGAGGAACGCCCAAGCGCGTATCGAAAAAGGAACTTCCGGAAGAGGTGCGGGAACTGCACAAGCACAAATTTGCCGACAAGGAGCGTATTGAAGCCATTCATATTGAACTCAGGGAGAAAGCGGCGAACAAGCAGCCGGAGAAATGGCGGCGCAAACGCTGGGCGGTTCTGGCGGCGGTCAACCTGTTGTTCCTGGTTTCCTACTATCTGGATATCCAGTTGCTGGAAGGCGCCTTGACCGCTTCGCGTTTTGCGGGTTTTCATATGGCGGATCTGAACTCCGCCTTGCAGGTGATGCTGGCGTTCAAGCATGTGGTGATCAACCTGGTGATCGGTACGGTTACCATATTCATCTTGTGGTGGTTGCTGGGCGGGCGCACCTTCTGCTCCTGGGTTTGCCCCTATCATCTGGTGGCGGAATGGGCGGAGATGCTGCACCTGAAGCTGGTGAAAAAAGGTTGGGCCAAGGACTATCATTTCGACCGGCGCTCTCGCACCTGGCTTTGGCTGGTATTCGTGATTCTTGCCGTGGTTACCGGCTATACGATCTATGAAACCATATCGCCTACGGGCATACTCAGCCGGGCGCTGATCTACGGGCCTGGGGTGGCGCTGATTTGGGTGGCGTTGCTGCTGCTGTTCGAGATTTTCTTCTCCCGCCGGGCGTGGTGCCGTTACGCCTGTCCCATTGGTCTTACCTACGGCTTTGTTGGGGCGACTTCCCCTTTTACCGTGCACTATGAGCTGCCGAACTGTTTTCATGAAGGAGAATGCCGCAAAGTCTGCCTGGTGCCCCATGTGCTGGACACCGTGCTGAAAGGCCGCGCCAGGGAGATGGAGGTGGATATTGGCGCTGACTGTACCCGTTGTCTGCGTTGTGTGGATGCCTGTCCCACCGGCGCCCTGACGATCAAATACAAGGGGCTGGGCGATTTGCTGTGATATTCTTGTGCTTCCGAAGTTTTGAGTGATAAACGATGGCAATGATCGAATTTCATGGCGTCACCAAGCGCTTTCGCCGGGTGGAGGTGCTCAAGGGCATCGACCTGCAAATCGAGCGTGGTGACCGGGTCGCCCTGGTCGGCTCCAATGGCGCCGGAAAAACCACCATGATTCGTTGTCTGCTGGGAGAATACCAGTGTGGCGGGAAGGTCACCGTGGATGGACTGGAGCCGCGCCAGCATCGCACCGATGTCCTCAAGCAAGTGGGTTTCGTGCCGCAGATCTCCCCGCCCCTGAAAATGCCGGTGGGACAGCTGATCCGTTTCGCCGCCGGGGTATGCGACAGCAACCCGGACAACATGATTGCAGTAGCGCAGGAGCTGGGGCTGGATATTCGCAAGATCCGTCACCAGCCGTTCAACAAGTTGTCCGGCGGGCAGAAACAGAAAATGCTCATCAGTATTGCCCTGGGCCGGGAATGTGCGTTGCTGGTGCTGGACGAGCCTGCAGCCAATCTCGATCCTGAAGCCCGCCACATCTTTTTCCAGTTGCTCGAGGCAAGGCGCGACAAGGCCGCCATGATTATCTCCAGCCACCGTCTGGATGAAGTCGCCTCCCTGGTGAACCGCGTGGTGGAGATGGATCAAGGCGAGATCGTGCTCAATGACCATGTGGCGGATGATGTGGACATGACCAGCATGCTCAGTTGCCGCCTGACCCTGGTGCGCCCCAGCAAGGCGTTTGCCCAGACCGTAGCCGAATGGGGGTTCCGGGATGTGCAGGATGGAATCGTCTGGGAGGGGCGGGTTGCCGGACCGGATCGTCTGCGCTTCCTTGGAATGCTCTCCCGTTACGCCGCCATCCTGAAAGGCATCCACCTGGACGAGGCGCAGGATGCGTAGTGTCATTGGCGCCCTCGGCTTGTTGCTGGCCCTTGCCGGCTGTTCCGGCGAGCCGGACACGGGGCCGGGCAAGGTGCGCTGGGACAGGGAGGTCTGTGTGCGCTGCGCCATGACGGTGAGTGATCACAACTATTCCGCCCAGGTGCGTGGCGGCCCCGCCGGGGAGAAAGGCAAACTGTACAAATTCGATGATATCGGCTGCGCGGTGATCTGGCTGGATCAGCAATCCTGGAAAGACAACCCTTCCACGGAAGTGTGGGTGACGGATTACCGCAACGGCAACTGGATCGACGCCCGCAAGGCCTGGTATGTCACGGGAAAAGTCACGCCCATGGGCTATGGGCTGGGCGCCACTCCTGCGCGAGAAGAAGCTGCGCTGGATTTTGAAGCCGCGAAGAAGCATGTCTATACTGTAGAAGAAAAAACCCACAGCCATCGTGGCGACAGCCATGGCCATGGCGAACCAGGAGAATAGTTTTTCATGAAACACTTGATGCTGACTGCGATAGCAGATATCAGTGAATCCCTTCGCTCGCGCTGGTTCATGGTCTACACTTTGGTTTTCGGGGGCGTGGTGGTGGCGCTGTTTGTCTCCGGCCTGACCGAGTCCCGCATCATGGGCTTTACCGGCCTGTCGCGGATGTTGGTGACCTATCTGCAAATTACCATGGCGGTGCTGCCCTTGTTCGTGCTGATTACCACGGTTCGCTCCGTCGCCGGTGACAGGGAGGCGGGTATCTTCGAATACATGCTGTCTCTGCCCGTGAGCCTGGCCAGCTGGTTCTGGGGCAAGCTGCTGGGGCGGTTTTTCGTGGTTTTTCTGCCGGTGGTGCTGGCCATGTTTGGCGCGGTTGCCTGGGGTATTTTCAAAGGCGTGGAAATCCCCTGGACCCAGGTGCTGTTCTACACCGGCTTTCTGGTGTCCCTGGCCTGGTGTTTTCTCGGTATTGGCATGCTGGTTTCCACCCTGGCGCGCTCCTCGGATGTGGCCACAGGCTCGGCCTTTCTCATCTGGTTGTTTTTGCTGTTATTTCTGGATCTGATCCTGCTCGGCTCCCTGATCAAACAGGGGCTGCCTCCGGAAACCATCATCGCCATTGCCCTGGCCAATCCCTTGCAGGTATTCCGTACCGGCGCCATGTTGCTGTTCGATCCCCAACTGGTGCTGCTGGGGCCTTCCGCCTATGTGATACTGGATAACTTTGGCGAAACCGGTTACCTGCTGTGGGCACTGGTGTATCCGCTGCTGCTGGGTTCCCTGAGTGCATGGCTGGGGTACCGCCTGTTCCGCAAAGGCGATCTGCCTTAGGAGGGCTGCTCGTGGCAGAAAAGAAAAACTGGCTGCTTCCCGGTATTATTTTCCTGGCTGCAGCCGTTTTGGGTGGAGTGGCCTACTATTTCCGTGACTATTTCGAGCCCGGCCCGGCCCAGGTGCTGCCTCTGTCCGATTGCGATTTGCGCCAAGGCCCGTGTGCGGCGGAGCTGCCCGGCGGTGGCAGGCTGGAATTCAGCATTCTGCCCCGGAGCATCCCCCTGACCAAGCCCCTGCAGCTTCAGGTGCAGGTGCAGGGTAGAAAGGTCAGAAAAGTCGAAGTGGATTTTTCCGGGGTAACCATGAACATGGGCTATAACCGCCCGCGTTTGCAGTCCATGGAAGAGGGCCGGTTTGAAGGAGAGGGGTTGCTGCCGGTCTGCATCCGCCAGCGCATGGACTGGGAGGCCAGGGTCATGCTGGATACGCCGGAAGGCCTGATCGTCATTCCCTATCGGTTCGAAACCGTAAAATAGTCCCGTGATGCAAGGCGCAGACAAGCTGCAACCCATACCTGTATGGCTGGGGCGCTTGCGCCTGGAGCTTCGCCAGCTGGCCTTGCCCCTCCTGTCCGGTGCGCAGCGGGGTTTGTTGTCCATTGCCTTCGAGGTGCCCGTGGGGGAGATGGTGGCGCCGCCCGCCC
>JAMOMB010000010.1 GCA_027068795.1 Sedimenticola sp.
TTGTGACTGGGTGCCGTTCAGCCAGCCCTTGCCATAGACGCCCCCGGAGCCGATGGCGATTTTCGACTGGATGATGTGGTATCCGGCCCCCAGGGGGTCGCTTTCCGGGTTGAGAAAGGTCAGCACACGCATGCGCTGATAGTCGTGCATGAGGTACCACACCGCAGGCGCCGCCGCTGCCGCCAGCATGCCCAGCACGGCAATGAGACGCCAGCTGATGCCTGCGAGAAACAGCACGAACAGACCGCTGCAGGCGACCAGAATCGCTGTGCCCAGATCCGGCTGTTTGGCGATCAGCAGCACCGGCACCACCAGCAGCAACAGGCTCAGGAGCAGATGCTTCCAGTTCGGCGGCAGGGGCTTGCTGGACAGATACCAGGCCAGCATCATGGGCGCGGCAAGCTTTACCAGCTCCGACGGCTGAAAACGCATGAAGCCAAGATCCAGCCAGCGCTGGGCGCCCTTGCCCATCACTCCCGTAACCAGCACCGCCAGCAGCAGGCCAACGCCGATGGCGTACAGCCAGGGACTCCAGCGGCGCAAGGTGTGGGGATGCACCTGGGCGAGGAAAAACATGGCGCCAAAAGCGATCAACAGGCGCATGGCCTGTTTCTCCACCTGCTGCAGGTTTTCTCCGGACGCCGAATACAGGATCACCAGCCCATAGGCGCAAAGCAACAACAACCCGGTGAGCAGGGGCAGATCCATATGAATGCGCGCCAGCAGCCCCCGGTGCCGGGCGGGTTCGCTGGCGGGCAGCCCGCTGGGGGAAAAGCCGGCCGGATTCATTCCGCTTCCCCTTCCGTGAGAATGGATCCGGCGTTCTTGCCGTCAGCCCCCAGCAACCAGGCATCCATGACCTGTTTCGCCACTGGCGCCGCCGTTGCGCCGCCATGGCCTCCGTTTTCCACGATTACCGCCACCGCAATCCGGGGGTCTTCCACCGGCGCATAGGCGATAAACAGGGCATGGTCGCGCATTTTCTCCGGCACCGTCTCTTCATCATATTCCTCGTCCTGTTTTACGGTGAACACCTGGGCCGTGCCGGTTTTTCCGGCGATGCGGTAGTGCTCGTTCTGCAGGTGCCGGGCGGTGCCCCGCTGCCCTTCGATAACGTGAATCATGGATTGGCGGATCTCGTCCCAGTGGTCGGGATTCTTGACCGGAATGATATATTCCTTGCCCCCTGACGGGAGCGCAGCCCCTGTGCTTTCATCCACGATTTCCTCCACCAGCCTGGGTTCGTGATAGCGACCGCCGTTGGCAATGGCGGCCGTGGCCGCCGCCAGTTGCAACGGCGTGGTTTCAAAAGCGCCCTGGCCAATGCCGATGATGACCGTCTCCCCGGGGAACCATACCTGCTTGAAACGCTTGCGCTTCCATTCCCGGGAAGGGCGGATGCCGGTGCGTTCGCCGATGAGATCGATGCCGGTTTTCTCTCCAAAGCGGAATTCCTTGAGATATTGCTGGAGCTTGTCGATGCCGATCTCGTGGGCCAGTTGGTAGAAGAATACATCACAGGATTGGGTGATGGCGGCATCCACGTCCATGGGGCCATGACCGGATTTCTTCCAGTCGCGGTATTTGTGATCATGGCCCGGCAGCTGAAAGAAGCCGGGGCAATAGATCTTTTCCTTGAGATCGAGATAATCCAGTTCCAGCCCCGCCAGGGCCATGAAGGGCTTGATGGTCGAGCCCGGCGGATAGGCGCCCTGTAGGGCCCGGTTGAACAGGGGCTTGTCATGGTCTTCCTGTAGCGCCTTGTAGGCTTTTGCGCTGATGCCTTCCACAAAGGGGTTGGCGTCGAAACCGGGTTTGCTGACCATGGCCAGCACTCCCCCGGTCTTGGGGTCGATGGCCACCACGGCGCCGTTGCCGTCGCCCAGGGCGTCCAGGGCGACCCGCTGCAAATCCAGATCCAGGTGCAAACGCAGGCTGCGCCCCGGTTCCGGCGGCGTTTCTTCCAGCACCCGCACCGTCTTGCCCAGGGCGTTGACCTCTACCTGTTGCAGTCCGACCCTGCCATGCAGGATGTCCTCATAGGATTTTTCCACTCCGGTCTTGCCGATATAGGTGGTGCCGGCATAGTTGGATGCGTCGATGGATTGCAGATCCTTGATGCTGACGCGCCCCACATAGCCCACCACATGGGCCATGAGGTGTTTCAGGGGATAGGTGCGGGTCAATCTTGCCTGAATGGAAATCCCGGGGAATTTGTAGCGATTGACTGCGAACAGGGCGGCTTCTTCCTGGGTGATGTCCAGCTTGATGGGAATGCTCTCGAACCGCCGCTTCTGGCGCTTGAGCCGATAGAAACGCTCTTTGTCCGCCGGGGGGATTTCGATCAATTGTTCGAGTTCCGCCAGCGATGCATCCAGATCCGGCGCCATCTCGGGGATGATTTCCAGGTTGAATGCGGGACGGTTGAGGGCCAGGAGCCGGTTTTTCCGGTCATAGATCAGTCCCCGGGTGGGGGGCAGGGGAATCAGCTTCACCCGGTTGTCCTGGGCCAGGGTGGTGAAGTGCTCGTGATCGACGACCTGCAGGTAGACCATGCGTCCGACGATGCCGCCCAGCAATAGCACCACCAGTACGCCGGCGAAAATTGCGCGATGGGTAAACAGTCTGCCTTCGCGGCGGTAGTCCTTGAAATCCAGGTTACCTGACATGGAAGCGTCGTCTCAAGTCTCTGAAGACAATGAAGAGCCAGGGCCAGATCAAGCCGCCAAGGAGAGGGGCGGCCCAGGATTCCATCATCCCCGCCGGCCGGCCGATGGCGCCATCCACCCAAAAGAAAAGGAGGCGGTCTACATACAGGATCAGCGCCACGAACACCGATTGTTGCCAGAGAGGAAATACCCGCACCCGCTTGTGCGCCTTCAGGGTGAGAAAACTGATCACCGAAAGTCCGAAAGCATGCTGCCCCAGCAAGGTGCCGGTGAGAATATCCAGCAACAGCCCCACGAAAAAGCCGATACCCACGCCCACGCGTTCTGGCAAGGCCATGCACCAGTAGATCAGCACCAGGGCGCTCCATTGCAGGCGGTAGTGCTGCAGGTTTTCGGGCATGGGCATAATGCTCAACACCAGGCTGATGACCAGGGTGAGCGCGATGATTCCCCGGCCCTGGGGAGCTTCGGGACTCATGGCGCGGTCACCTCGGTTTCCGGCAAGGCAGCAGGGGCGGGCTGCTGTTCTTCTTCCGGAAACTCTGGCGGGACATTGACTTCCCACACCAGCAGCGCCTCCCGGGTGCGGTCCAGTTGTGCCAGAGGGCGGGCGAGTACTGTGGCGAATGGCTTGCCCGGCTGCCGTTTGACCTCCGTCACCCGGGCTACGGGATAGCCCGGGGGAAACTTGCCGCCGAGACCCGAGGTAACCAGCAGGTCATCACTGCGGATGTCGGCATTGTTGGGCAGGTAGGGCATCTCCAGTTGATTGATCCTGCCGCTGCCCACGGCGATGGTGCGCAAGCCGTTGCGCAGCACCTGTACCGGCAGGGCATGCTCTACATCGGTGATCAGCAACACCGTGGCGTTCAAGGGGCTGACGTGGATCACCTGGCCCATGACCGCATGGGCGTCGAGCACCGCCTGGCCCTCGAAAACCCCGGAGCGGCTGCCCTTGTCAACGACAATCTGCTGGCGAAAGGGGTCGAGATCCATGGCGGACAATTCCGCCACCAGCACCCGGTTGCCGATCTTGTAGGCGGAGCCGAGCAGATCCCGCAAACGCTCATTCTCCGCCTGCAAGGCGGCGACCAGTTGCAGCTCGGCCTTCAGTTTCAGGTTTTCCCGGTGGAGGTTTTGGTTGGATTGTTGCAGCTCCCTGCGGGTTTGCAGGGTTTCCATAACCCAGCTGCCGATATTGCTGGGCGTTTCAGCCAGGAATTGTATGGGGTAGGTCAGTACGGAAAGGGTGCTGCGCAATGTTTCCGTCTGGTGAAAGCGGTGATCCATCACCATCAGCAGGATGGACAGAATCATTGCTCCGATCACACGGGCGCCTTGCGACGGTCCTTCTGCGAAAATAAACTTGATGTCAGGGCTCCTTGTGCTGCGTTATTCCCGTACCTTGTGTGAAGTTCGACCTACTCGACGCTGAAAAAGTCCCCGGCTTTTTCATCCATCAGTTCCAGGGCGCGTCCACCACCCCTGGCCACGCAAGTCATGGGGTCTTCGGCAACGATCACCGGCAGGCCGGTTTCCTCTTCCAGCAGGCGATCCAGCCCCTTGAGCAATGCGCCGCCGCCGGTGAGCACGATGCCCCGCTCCGCCACGTCGGCGCCGAGTTCCGGCGGCGTCTGTTCCAGAGCCTTGCGCACCGCATCGACGATGCCGGACAGGGGCTCCTGCAGGGCTTCGAGAATTTCGTTGCTGTTGAGGGTGAAGCTGCGCGGGATGCCCTCTGCCAGATTGCGTCCCTTGACTTCGATTTCC
>JAMOMB010000011.1 GCA_027068795.1 Sedimenticola sp.
TGGTGAAGGTCACGGCCAGAATGCTCCAGGGGGATACGCCTTCCACCTGGATCAGCCAGGCGATGCGGTGCACCAGCACCCGGGTCTTGCCGGAACCTGCTCCCGCCAGCACCAGAGTGGAACAGGGGGGCGAGGAAACAGCTTCACGCTGGGCGCTGTTCAGGCCGTCGAGAATTGCGGAAACATCCATGGAACAATTGTATCAGTTGCCCGAAACCTCGGCCTGCAGCTGTTCAATATCCGCACCGCCACCCTTGTCCAACCGGATGCGTACACCGAGGTTGTTTTGTGATTCGGCAAACTCCATGGCCTTTTCCTCGCTGATGCGCCCTTCCTTGTACAAATGGAACAAGGATTGATCGAAGGTTTGCGCACCCGGCTCATTGCTTCTTTCCATGGCCTCACGGATCTCGTCGATCTTTCCCTTGGCGATCAGGTCGCGAACCAAGGGAGTGGCCAGCAGCACCTCCACCGCGGGCACACGCTTGCCGTCCTGGTCGCGCACCAGCCGCTGGGAAATGATCGCCACCAGATTGTGCGCCAGATCCATGAACAACTGGGCGTGCATGTCCTTGGGGAAAAAGGTCACGATTCGCTCCAGCACATGGCTGGCATTACTGCCATGCAGGGTAGAGAGACACAAATGCCCGGTTTCCGCATAGGCAATGGCGTGCTGCATGGTGGAGCGTTCGCGGATTTCACCGATGAGGATCACATCCGGCGCCTCGCGCATGGCGTTCATCAGGGCGTCTTCGTAACTGATGGTATCCAGGCCGATTTCCCGCTGGTTGACCACGGACTTTTGGTAATGATGCACATATTCCACAGGGTCTTCGACAGTCAGAATATGGCTGCGGCTATGCCTGTTGCGGTAGTCGATCATGGAAGCCAGGGTGGTGGACTTGCCGGCACCGGTGGCGCCCACGGCCAGAATCAACCCCCGCGGCTTCATCACCAGCTCCTCCAGTATCGGCGGAAGATGCAGCTCGGCGATGGTCGGTATCTTGTCCTTCAGGTAGCGGATCACCATGGCCACCTCACCCCGCTGGCGAAACACGTTCACCCGAAAACGGCCATGCCCCTCCAGCTCCAGACCAAGATTCATTTCCGGCCGTTGCTCGAACGCCCGGCGCTGCTCGGCGGTCATGATGCTGTCCGCCAGCGTGGCAATGCCCCGCCCTCCCAGGGGTTTGTCTTTCACCATGGAAAGCACCCCGTCAACCTTCATGTGCAAAGGCGTGCCTGCGGAAAAAAACAGATCCGATGCTTCGTTCTTTACCATCAGTTTCAGAAAATCATTGATCTCGGGCATATTCCCTCCAATCTGGAATCCAAGGTGGTGAGAGGCTATTCAGCCGGCGGCTGAGGACGACATCGTCAGTTGCCGGGTAAATAATAACTTTGTTCAACCTCACAAAACGTGATTCTAGCTAGAACTTTTGTCAGCTAGTGTTGGAAAAAGCTTGTTTTTTCTACTATGCTTGGGCCTGTCTGTATTGTGGCACGCATTGCCTTGGTGGCTTTCTGTCCCATAAAGATTTCCAAAACCCGTGGCCACCGTCAGCATCATTATGGAGGAATAAGGTGAAGAATTCACTACACAAGACTGCCCGCTGGTCTGCCCTTGCCGTGGCAATGGGGGTCATGAGCATCCTGAGCGTCCAGAGCCAGGCAACGATCAACTGGCCAGGCGGCACGGGCGATCCCAGCAAGCCATCCAAATCCTACAAGGAGGGCTACAATGCAGGACTGGAAGATTGTATCGAGATGCCCAAGGATTGCGGCGTACTCCTTGAAGATGTGGTGGCCAACCCGGGCTGGGGAGAAACCGAACCCAACGATCACATGGCGGCAGCGGATCGCCTGCTTCTCAACCGCTTCTACAAGGGCAACAGCCTGGATAAATTTGACAAGGACTGGTATTACGTGGGCGCCACCAAGCCAAACCAGAACCTGGTGATCAGCTTCCTGGGAGACCAGGCGGACTACACCAATACCGCAGGCTGGGTGGTGGAAGTCCGGGACAGAAACGGCAATGTTCTCGCCGCTTTCGACAGCACCACCAGCGGTCCAGGCAATGTCTACCGAAACGGGGACAAGGAAGAGGATATTGTCGATCCTAGCGAGCCGATATTGGCGAAAACCCCCTTGAGCGACGCCAAAATCATTCTTGTCACTTTGGGGAATGCCGGACGCTACTATATTTCCGTAGCTTCCCAGGAAGACAAGGGAGAACAGCGAGCCTATCACATTGCCGCCATGATCTCAGAATCGGATCAAATCTCTCCCAATCCCGACACCAATTTCTTTGATACCGAAACCGAAATCAACGATACCCAGGATGCGGCAGATCCGTTACGTTCCAATGTGCATATGTTCGGGACTTTCGGGCGCAAGATGGTGAAGTGGTTTACGCCATCAACCCCCCCTGAATATGAACTCAATTATCTCTACAGGAATTGCGACCCTATGGATGTGAGCACCATGCCTTTGGGGTTGGATACCTGCGAATGCGATATTAGCAACAACCCTGTAGTCCCACCAAATCCTAACACATCCGACCAAACGCCTGCAGGGGCTTGTGAAGCCACCCAGGTTTTGGTGCCCGGCACAGGCACTGACACAGGCTCATGGAATTATGCTTACGACTATGACAACGACTGGTTCGAGTACCGCTCGGAAGGCAATGAGCAATTGCACTTTGAAATGTGCGCCAAGGGCAACTGTGATTTTGCCCGGGTACATTTGCGCGTCATCTATATCAATGACGCTGTGGTTTTGATCAATGGCCCCATACAGCCGGGCTGGTCATATGATTTTGGCGCTGTCGGGCCGGGAACCTATTTTTTCGAACTGTCCCCAGAGCCCGTGGATGGCCCACAGGTTGACCCGGAGACCGGCATACACACCGTCGATGACCTGACCGGCCCGTACAACTTCCTGCTCAGAAGCACCAAATTACCTCCCCATGGGAATTGAGCTGGCTGAATTGCAGTATGTAGAGACACCGCTGCCCACATGTGTGTTCCGTGGTTCTCAGCATTGTTATGGAGAAATAAAGTGAAAAATTCACTACAAAAAACTGCCCGTTGGTCTGCCCTGACAGTGGCGATGGGGTTTATGAGCTTACCGGCTTTCCAGGCTCAGGCCGCCATTTTCTGGCCGGGAGCCACCGGCAACCCCAACAAAGATGTCGACTACCAGGAAGGATATACCGCCGGTCAGGAGGATTGCCGGGTAGACCCGCGTTCCTGTGGCGTGCGGATTTACCCCATGATCAAGGATCAGGGCTTTGGCGAAACCGAACCCAATGACCACATTCTGAACGCCGACGGCCTGCTGTTGGGACAGTTCTATCATGGAAATACCCTCGGCCTGTTCGATGAGGACTGGTATCACGTTGTCACCGACAAACCCAGCCAGAAGCTCACCATCTATTTCCTGGCCGATGCAGGAAACTTTACCGATACCGCCGGCTGGATTATCCAGGTGCGCGACCTCAACGGAAATATCATCGCAGCATTCGACAGCGCCGCCTCAGGTGGTGGCGGAAACACGGAAGAAGATGTAGCTACCACTGATGCCAACACCCCAAACCCTCCAACCTCTGTAGACATATCTCCGATAGATTTTGCCAAAGTTACAGAGGTTACCCTTGGCAAAGTGGGCACCTATTACATCTCTGTTAAATCAAAAGAAGACAAGGGCCAGTTGCGGGGCTACAACATTGCCGCCACCCTGGAAAATACCGGACAGGTAACCGCCAATCCGGATGAAAATCATTTCGATACCGAAACCGAACCCAACAACGACAAAGCAAATGCCGACCCGTTGCGCTCCAATGTTGTCATGACCGGCGTTTTTAATCGCACCTTGGTCAAATACAAAAAGGTCACAACACCATCAACCACTGAAATCGGGTATTTCTATCGAGGCTGCGACATCCAAAATATCGGAACCATCCCACCGGGGCAAACCAATTGTGAATGCGACCTCACCAGCGTAGATGGCAGTGGAAATATTATCCCGCCCAACCCCAACACATCCAGCCAGGCGCCAGGCGACGCCTGTGAAGCCAGAACCGTTACCATACCCGCCACAACCGAGAACATCGGCATCTTCGAATACGACAACGACACCTTCGTCTATCATTCCGAGGGTAACGAACAATTGCGCATACAGCTCTGCACCCGCACCGATTGCCAGTTCGACAAGGTGCATCTGCGGGTCAACAAGGACAATACCGGCATTGTCCTCATGGAGGGGCCGGTTGAACCCGGACAGGTCATCGACCTGGGCGCCGCCTTGCAAGGGGACTATTACTTCGAACTCACGGCGGAAGAAGAAGGCGTGATATCAGATACCGGCGATTCCAGGGTATCCGAACTGGTCGGGCCTTATGACATCCTGC
>JAMOMB010000012.1 GCA_027068795.1 Sedimenticola sp.
CGCAGAGGAAATGGAAAAGGCCGGGCTGACGCCACGGCTGATGGTGGACTTCAGCCACGCCAACAGCCACAAACAGTTCAAAAAACAGATCGACGTGGGCCGGGACGTAGCCGGGCAAGTGGCGAGAGGCGATCTGCGCATCATCGGCGCCATGATCGAAAGCCATCTCGTGGGTGGAAACCAGCCGTTGACGCCGGGCAAGCCGCTCACCTTCGGGCAGAGCATTACCGACGCCTGTCTGGCATGGGAAGACAGCGCGCCCCTGCTGGAACTGCTTGCGGAAGCCGTACGCAAGCGCCGTCAGGGCTAGGGCCTGATATTGTTAACCCGGAAATGGCATTTCCCTAATCCTCCATAGCCGGAGCGATTGATTCAATCAGAAATCCGCCTCTGAACGGCAGTCCCGGCACGATCATCGGACGCCCGGGTGAAACATCCGGACTGGTTTTCCGACAGCCCTGGAAGGCGGCTACAAGGCGGTACTGTCTGTGGCGTCTGCTTGGGCGGTTTTCTCCGCCTCGGTTCCCGGTATGGGCGGCATCCGTTCCGAAAGCCGCGTGAGCCGGCGCTCCAGGCGGTGGTCATAAATTGCGGCATAGGTAAAGACCCGCTTCACATAGCCTTTTGTTTCCTTGAAAGGAATCAACTCCACCCAAATATCGGCGGCCAGGCGGGATTTGGGCAGCCAGCGCTTAACCCGGTGCGGCCCGGCGTTATAGGCGGCGGTTGCCAGTACGGGATTTTCTCCAAGAATGGAGAGCACGTCTGCGAGATAGGTGGTTCCCAGTTCAATATTGGTTTTCGGGGTAATCAAGTCCTTGTGTCTGGGAGGCCTCTTTTTCTTCAGCAGCTTTTTCGAGACATATCGGGCCGTGGCCGGCATGAGCTGCATCAGCCCCACGGCACCCGCAAAAGAGCGTACGCTGGCATTGAATGCGCTTTCCTGCCGTATTACGCCGTACACCCATGAGATATCCAGTTTGTTTTTCTTTGCGTAGTGTTGTACGTCCGGCTTGTGTTCCAGGGGAAACCGCAGTTCCAGGTCATCCCAGAAGCCGGATTTGGCCAAGGTGAAGATGGCCTGGTCGTGCCAATTCCAGGATTGCGCCAGTTCCGCGGCAACGATGTACTCTTCCGGGCTGAGATCCCGGGTGGCGAAACGCCACTCGCGGCGGGCGTCCACCCAGCGGTTCAGTGCCAACAGTTCCCTGGCCCTGGTTATCGCCGGGTCGTTGTGGATACTATCGGCAATGGCCTTGTCCACCCTGCTCTTGCCGGGAGCAAACTTGTAAGCCCCGCCAATGCGGTCGGCGGCGAGAAAGCCATAATAGCTGCGTTCGTCGGCCAGTTGCCTATACAGGGCATTTGCCCGCGATTGCTGGCGGGTTTGCTCCAGCGCCCGCGCCAGCCAGTACCGCCAGCGCTCGCTCTGCTGCTCATCCTGAGGCATTTGCTCGATCCTTGAGATCACCTGGCTCCAGTCGCCGTGCAGCAGGGCGGATTCCACCAATGCTTCCTGAAGCTTGCTGTCATGACCGCAGGGCCGGAGCGCAGAGAGGAATTCGGCGGCAACCGGGTCTTCATTGCGCGTCAGCCAAAGGGCGAGTTTGCGATTCACCAGGTGTTGATTCAGCGGGGAAAAGGGGAATCGCTGCTGTAGTTTCTTCCAGTAGCCTACTGCCGCCAACGGGTCTTTTCTGATCTGCCGGTAGGCGGCATCCACCAACAGGTTCTGGCGCTGGGGATGCGCCTTTTTCAGTGCTGGATCAGTCAGCGCCCGCTTCGGCCTGTTGTGGATCTTGATCCAGGTATCCACCCAGGGCCGGTCTTTGGCGGGAAGGGATTTCTTCAGGTAGCGGGCGAGTCCGGTCTGGCCCTTGTCCATGGCCAGGGCGATGCGCCGCCAGACCAGATCCGTGGTCAGCAAGCCGGCTTTACGCCAGGCCTGGAATACCGGATCGCAGGCTTTTGGCCTTGATTTGCCATGCAGCCAGATGGGTTCGACCTGTGAAAACGCCTGCTCTTTCCGGCCGGTATGAATCAGCGCCCGCAGATAATGGCACTGACGGCTGATATTGGATTGCGGGATGTAAAACCGCAGGTAACTCTTCCAGTCCTGACGTTTGGCCAAAATATTCAGCCAGCGGGCGCGCAGCAAGGCCGCAAGGGGGGTATCCTCGTTCTTTTCGAGAAAGCGGCTGACTTCGGCGTTTGTCGCCTTTCCCAGCGTACGCTTGAGTCGCGCGTACTCCAGATAGGGGTAGAGCGGATAATTGCGCAGCAGGGAATCCATGTTGTCAGGCAGGGATTTACCTGCTGCGGCAATTTTCTCCGCACCCAGAAACAGCTTGCGCTGCGCTTCCCGGCTGAAAGTATCGGCGCTGGCGTTCGCTGCCAGCAGCAGCAACAGCGTTCCGGCCAGGGTAATTCGGGTTGTTCTTCGCCATGCGGTCATCGTTTCGCGCCAAGCACTATTCGCCCTGAATACGGCATATACTGTTGCCGGGTCAATCATTCGCTGAGTTCCTGCCATTGGGGGTATCCCTGAAGTCAGTCTGTGAATAGATGCCGCCAGTATGGGCTACAATTCCCTCAATCCTGAATCCATGCGTTCGGGATCCATTATAGACGGTATTGCTTTTGGAGTTGTGAAATGACAGACAGTAACGACATGGAAGAAGAGATGACACTCAACAGCGGGATCGCCGCTTTTGAGGCAAAACATTTTGTGCGCGCCGTGGAGTTGTTGGAGCCTCTGGCGCATGCGGGCAATGCAGAAGCGCAGTACCGGATCGCCATCATGGCCCAGAACGGCCTGGGCATGGTGGAAAACCAGGCCCGCGCATACGAATACATGAAGGCGGCGGCAGAAGCGGGCCTGGCTTTCGCCCAGCATGGCTTGGGGTTCATGTACCTGGAAGGGGAATGCGTGGACAAGGATGGAGAAAAGGCGCTACAGTGGTTCATGCGCGGCGCCGAGCAGGGGCTGCAAGGCTCCATGACCACCATTGCCATGATGTATCAGGATGGCAACGGCGTGGATGCCGATCCGGACAAAGCCCGGGAATGGTTCCACAAGGCCGGATTTGATGAGATGTGAATGACCGGTTCCGCTGGCCCGCACTCCAGCCTGGCCCGGTTACACTTTGCACTCTGTCTGCACTATTCCGGCACATGCCGGAATCCAGCAGTATCAGGGCAGCGCCCCCGGCAACTGCTCCCACATTGCCCTGTCTTCACCCATCCAGGGACTCCTGCGCCGGGATGACGACAGGATCAGCGCTTCCTCGACTTTATTTCCCGGTGACCGGATGAAATATCCGGGCTGGATCAACCTCTGCCTGCTGCAAGAATTCCTGCAACAACGCCTGGTCTGCATCATCGAGTTGATGGAATTCACAGCCGAACCGATAGCTGTTTTGGGAAAGGCGGTGGCAAAACAGCACCCGGCATCGCGTCCGCAGCTCCCGGTTGGCGTTGGGCAGAGAAAACACGATATCCACATATACGCCAAAAACCGGGCCGGGCATTTTTCGTTCTTCGGGCATGATCCGGCATTGCGCGCCGGCGTCACATAAAAAATCCAGTCCGGTTTCCGATATTTGTTCGATAAGGACAGGTTGGGTGTTGGTGCCACGAACGCTCAATTGCGCCCGCAATGTCGTTTTTACACGGTGTAGATTATGCTTACAGGCATACATAGTAGCATCCCGATGTTCCGGCCCGATCCCGAACAGGAGCATGTAGTTCAATTTCGACCGGATAGCTTTTCCCGCGTCCGGTTCAATATCTCTGGGTCTGTCACCAGTTCGTAGAAACTGTTCTCGCTCTTCTTTACAGCGGAAGGAACCAGAAGTTTCCCTCCATCCCAGTGTTTGACCACACTCTGGCGTATGACCTGCCACCGGGTTTTTCCGGAAAGATCAGGAAACCGGCCAACATAATAGTGGTCGCTGGTATCCTTTCCGTAGCTGGACGCCTTGACCTTCTTCAACACCAACTCTTCTGTCAGGTGCTGGAATGCAGGCGGATCCAGCTCTATGCCGTTTACATTGTAGCGGTAACACTGGTTTTCTCCTGAGACGCTGTTGGCACTCCCTTCAACCGTAAAGACCTCTACGCCCCAACCCCGTTCTTCGGCGAACCCCACAAAGCCACGTCCCGTGCAGGAAGAAAGCCGATCAGCCTTGTTGATCGCAGGGGAAATGGTTATTTTACGCCCCGCGTCGAACAAATAGCAAGGCGCTTCAGCCACGTAGGAAATGCCGATTCCCAGCTCCAGTTCGGGAAGCTCCATTTGCCGGCTTTCCCGGTTTCGCCGCATGATCAGGTCAATGATGTCATACGCCAGCCCGCAGGCCCTCGCCACGACCTGGGAGGGGGGGCTGGATTGATCCAGGATCATGAGAATGACCGCATCCCCCTCGACAAATACCTTTTCGGCGCCATATTTCTGCAGCAAGGTATTGATGGGATCAAACAGGTTCTGGCTGAAATAGGCAGCCGGATTCAGCCCCTCCCGGAGCATGCTGGCAGTCAGCTCCGTCGAACCTCGCAGATCAGCCTTGAGGATGACATGCCCTTTGACCTCGGGGGCTTCCCCTTCCTGGTGCAGGGAAAACTCCTGCAACAATGCATTCGCCCGGGACAACGCCAAATCCTTTGGCTTCTCCAGCAGGCGTATCAGGTCCATGGCCCGGTACATTTCCCAGGACAGCTTCAGATCCCGCCGCAGGCTTGCATAGCCCTCCAGCATCTTGATCAGCCAGCTTCTGCGTTGGGCAGGCGAGGCCTGCTTTATTTCCCTGCGCATTGCATCCATGCGCTCGACATAGAGATCCAGGTCTGAAATCTCCTTGAATTGCTGCAATATGGGCAGCAACTCCTTCTTGCTGCGCCCGCCAAGCAGATATTCATAGAGAAGACGTAACGCGCCTTTTCGCCCCAGGCTACGATACAGGTCCGGCACCATGGTGCTGGCGAACGCCATTTCCAGCAGGCCGCTCTTGTGAAAAGTCTTTTCCAGCTCCTGCAGCAAATTGTCCTGGAACCGGCGCCAGCGCCTCTCATCCCAAAAACCGGGGCGTCCTCTTTCTCCATCCCCCCCCAGCAGCCAGGTCAGATTTCCCGGATCATCGAACCAGCTGCTCTCCAGGCGCTGGTACTCGGACTGGGACATGATGGCGCGCAGGTAGGCTTCCACCTGCGCATAGGCGGGGAAATCCCCTTTGTCACGACGCAGTTGCAGCGTGTTCAGGTCATCATTCTGTTCCCCCGACAGCCGCCGCACCGGGCAATCCGGCAGCCAGTTGCAAAATACATCCAATACCGTTTGTTCAAATGCCCGGAACATTTCCGGCTTGATCAGCAGGAAGGGGTAGATCTCGATAAAGGCCGCTTCATCACTCAGATCGCTCAATTGCAACAAGGGGTTGAACAGCATTTCCTCTGCAACCGGCCAGGACAGGGCGAGTACGCTTTTCCGTTGTTTGCGGCCCACCAGTTCCATGCTGTGAATCTGATCGATAAGCTCACGGCTCACAAGATAGCGCAACATGGACTGGTGCCGGCTGAAGCGCCACAGTTTTTCATGCCGGGAGACCGCTCCTCTTGCGGATGCCTCGCCAAGAAGGGAGTCTTCGTCCAGGTCTTCCCTGCATTCCTGCAATTGCTGGTCCACGCTCAGATAGACCTGTTTTACCACGGAAAGGATAAACAACTGGTACACCTCTCTGCGGGAAGATGTTCTGGCTTTCTGCGCCGTTACCATACTCAGCTTGTTGAACACTTCCTGAAGCTGCAAGGCGGCCGCTTCCTCCTCCCCCAGGAGTTCACTGCTGGAAGACATATGCAGCGTACGCATGTGCCGGGCCATGCTGGAGCGCACATTTGCCTCAATGGCCGCCTTCAACAAGGGCTCCAGGCGCACATCGATGCGCGCATTGTCCGTCCCCCTGGGAAAAGTATCCAGCCGCAGGGATTTCCTTTTCGGAACCGTCAATTCATCCTGCAGCATTTCTGCAGAGTTCTTGTCGATGGAACTACCAAGCACAGCCATGACTACTCCTCACAGGTTCAGCATGATCTGGTCTTCTGCCTCGAACCGGTTTGCCAGGGATTCGCCAAGCGCAGACAACCGGGATTCCACGGGGGAGAATTTCCCCTCCCGCATGGCGACATCGAACAAATCATTGAAATCCAGCGCCTGATCCGCGGCGCGCTGGATAACAGGCTGGTGCAGCTCCAGGACTTGCACGGCCATGGGGTGCTTTGCCGCGGAATGCACCAGCAGGTCATGGATCTCGAATTGCCACAAGGCGGCGTAGTCCATCAGCAGTTGGCAAAGGCGCGCCAATTGCTGCGCACGGTGTTCTTGCCCTTTGTCCCGGCAGGCGCTCACCGCCTGATAATAGGTCGCCAACAGCTGCTTTCGCTCCGCCAGCAGCTCATCGAGGGCATGGCGTAACCCCTGTTCTCCGTCTTTTCCTTCCATCAGTGCTCCATCCTCCTGGTTCCCGGGCAGTCGAAACAATTTACTCCATACTTTTTCAAGAGTCTAATCATTGCTTTATAATTGTCGAATCCGCAGCCGCCCAGCCGTCGTTTCCGTGAAAAAAACCGCACAAGTTCTCTTTTTGCTCCTGCTCATCGGGCCGGCAGGCGCCAACAACTGGAACAACGCCAGCCCCTTTGCAGAAATGATGCGTTTCATGTTGAGCATGTTTGAAGCAATGCGCCTCTACCAGGAATTTTCCGGGCATATAGGATATTCATCCGCCCCCTTTGGCTATCAGCATCCGCCGCCCTATCCTGCGCCACCTGGCGGCGCCTCTTTGCCGCCAGGTCAGCACAAACTGCTGGAAGGCGCCTGGGTCAGCGAAAACCATATTCTTCTGGCAATCAAACGGGGCTATGCCCGCATGTATTGGTCACGGGAGCAATACAGAAATTACTATGTGAAAATCCAGCCAGAGCATCTCCAGCTGGTTGACGCGGATACGGGACAGGTTCAGCAATTCGCGTACCGGTTACGGGACAACCGTCTGGCTCTTCGGGATAACCAGGGAAGGATGATCCGCTTCCTCCGTCTCGCCCCAAACCTTCCACCGCCCACGGGATCTTCAGGCAACTTTTGGGACCCTGGTGTTCTGCATTGGAATTGAAGGCGCTTTCAGCGCCCCCAAAAAGCGCCGGGCGGAAGTAGCCCCAGCAGAGTCTATTGGATTCGTGTCAACAGACCCTGGCCCGGGCTAGCCGATCAGCAAGCGCGCGCCCACTATCACCAGCAGCAAGGCAAACCATTTTTTCAGCACCGGAACCGGCAGGTTGTGCGCCAACCGTGCGCCGACAGGTGCCGTCAACACAGCAAACAAGCCAACTGCCGCGACTGCAGGCCAGTACACGAAGCCGGTAGATGACCCTGCCCCCAGATCCGCCCCCATGAGCATGAAGCCCAGGGTTCCGGCGACAGCAATGGGCAGGCCACAGGCCGCGGAAGTCGCTATGGATCCGGGCAAGGACTTTCCCCGCCAGACGAGAAAAGGCACGGTCATGGTGCCGCCGCCAATGCCCACCAGTCCCGAGACTGTTCCAATCACTGCCCCTACGGGAAAAAAGACAGCAGCGCCCTGTCCCTGCTTCTTTCCACGTCCGGGATGCAATCCCGAATACATCTGAAAGGCCACGGCCAACAAAAACAGGCCAAACAAGGTCTTGAGCAAGTCGGTACTGAACTGGGACGCCAACCAGGCGCCGCACAGCGCACCGAACATCAACCCCGGCGTCAGGCGCAATACGACGGGCCAGTCGATGGCGCCGCGTTTGTGGTGGGCCCACAGCGAAGAAAGGGCAGTGGGGACAATGATCGCCAGGGAGCTGCCAATCGCGACATGGGACAGGAAAGAGGGCTCAAGACCCTGCAGATGAAACAGAAACAGCAAACCAGGCACAATCACCAGGCCGCCGCCTACGCCCATCGACCCGGCCAGCACCCCGGCCATGACGCCCAGGACGGCATAGGCCAGAAGCCAGGTCACAGGACGACCAGGTTGTCCCGGTGGATCAATTCCTTTTCATCCCTGTAGCCCAGTATCCGTTCGAAATCATGGCTGGGTTTGCCGGCGATTTTCCGCGCTTCATCTGCAGAATAGTTGATCAGGCCCCGGGCCACTTCCCGCTCGTCCGGTCCCACGCAAACCACCATCTCGCCCCGGGAGAAGCTGCCATCCACCGCCGTCACCCCCACGGACAACAAACTGGAACCGGATTCCCGCAGCATTTTCACCGCACCGGCATCCAGCGTCAGTTTACCCCGGGCCTGCAACTGCGCCGCCAGCCAGCGCTTGCGCGCCGCATCCGGCTCCTGTGAAGGCACCAGCAATGTGCCCAGCCGCTCCCCTCGCGCAATACTGCACAGGGCATCTTTGTCCTTGCCCGAGGCAATGATGGTCGCTGTCCCCGAACGGGCCGCCAGCCGCGCTGCGCGTAGCTTGGTCAACATGCCGCCGCTGCCAACACTGCCCCCCGTATCACCGGCAAAGGCATCCAGACGAGGGTCATCCACCCGCGCATGCTCGACCAGGCTGGCGTCTGGCGATGTGCGCGGATCGGCATCGAACAGACCGCGCTGATCCGTCAGCAGCACCAAAAGATCCGCTTCGATGAGATTGGCTACCAGCGCCGCCAGGGTGTCATTGTCGCCAAAGCGCAATTCGTCATTGGCGACCACATCATTCTCATTCACCACCGGCACCACACCCAGGCTCAGGAGGGTCTGGAGTGTGCTGCGCGCATTCAGATAGCGGCGGCGATTGGACAGGTCGTCATGGGTCACCAGCACCTGGGCGGTATGGCGGCCACGACGCTGAAAACAGCTCTCCCAGGCCTGCACCAGTCCCATCTGACCAATGGCGGCGGCAGCCTGCAGTTCATGCAGGGTATCCGGGCGGCGCGTCCAACCCATGCGGCACATGCCTTCGGCCACGGCCCCGGAAGACACCAGCACCAGCTCATTGCCCTGCTCCATCCAGTCGGCCATCTGATCCACCCAGCCGCCAAGAGCCTGCCGGTCCAACCCGGCGCCCTCGGCGGTAAGCAGGGCGCTGCCGATCTTGACCACCCAGCGGCGGGTTTGGGGAATGTTCTCTCGGGTAATCATCAGGATCGTGTAGGGTCGTAGGGCGTCTCATCAGGCATGTCCGCCGCCGCCTTCTCCTCTTTGGCAAGGCTTTCCAAATGCTCCATCAAGGCGCGGGCCAGTTCATCCACGCCTTCACCGGTGATGGAGGAAACACCAAACACCGGCCCCCGCCAGTTCAGTTCTTTCAACAGCCTTTCCTTGCGCTGGTCAAATTCCTCATCCAGCAGCAGATCCTTTTTCGTCAGCACCAGCCAACGCTCCCGGTCGGCCAGATCACCGCCGTATTTCTCCACCTCGGCAATGAGCTGCCCAACTTCATCGGCCGGACGCTGGCTTTCATCCATGGGCGCAATATCCACCAGATGCAGCACCAGGCGGGTGCGGGAAAGATGCTTGAGAAACTGCAATCCCAACCCCGCGCCTTCCGCCGCACCTTCGATGACGCCGGGAATATCCGCAATGACAAAGCTGCGGCCCATGCCCATCTTCACCACGCCAAGATTGGGATAAAGGGTCGTAAAGGGATAGTCAGCAATCTTTGGCCGGGCATGAGACATCTTTGCAATCAAGCTGGACTTGCCCGCATTGGGCATTCCCAGCAGACCCACATCCGCCAGCACAATGAGTTCCAGCCCCAGGTTCCGCTTTTCCCCCGGCGTACCACTGGTGGCCTGCCGGGGAGCGCGATTGGTGCTGCTCTTGAAGTGAATATTCCCCAAGCCGTGCTTGCCGCCTCGGGCAACCAGCATTTCCTGCCCTTCCTGGAGGATTTCTCCGATGATCTCGTCCGTATCCAGATCCCTGACCCGGGTGCCCACGGGAACCCGAATATACAAGGAAGCGCCCTTGCGTCCATACATTTGCCGCCCCATGCCGTTCTGCCCGCGCTCTGCACGGTGCACACGCTTGTGGCGAAAATCCACCAGGGTATTCAGTCCTTCATCACCCACCAGGAACACATGGCCGCCATCGCCCCCGTCGCCGCCATCGGGACCGCCTTTGGGAATGTATTTTTCACGACGGAAACTGACGCAGCCATTGCCGCCGTCGCCCGCTTCCACCTTGATGATGGCTTCATCTACGAATTTCATCTGATCATTCTACCGCAAAACAAAAAAAGCCCCGCCAGGTGGCGAGGCTTCTTGCCTTGATTCCGTTTCTTTAAACGCGTATCAGGCGGGCACCACGCTCACGAACTGACGCATCCTGGGGCCTTTCTTCTCGAACTTGACGACGCCGTCACTCAGGGCAAACAGCGTGTGATCCCTGCCGCAACCAACGCCCACGCCGGCATGCACCCGGGTGCCGCGCTGACGAATGATGATGCTGCCCGCCTTGATGGCCTGGCCGCCGTAGATCTTGACGCCAAGACGTTTGGATTCTGAGTCGCGACCGTTTCTGGAACTGCCGCCTGCTTTCTTATGTGCCATGCTCTATTCTCCTCAGCCTGCGCTGATGCCGGTGATCTCAAGTTCGGTATACTGCTGGCGGTGTCCCTGACGCTTCAGGTGGTGCTTGCGCCGCTTGAACTTGATGATGTGTACTTTTTTGCCCTTGCCATGCGCCTTTACGGTGGCAGTCACCTTGCCATCCAGGTATGGCGCGCCAACCTGTACGTTGTCGCCATCGGCAACCATGAGCACTTTGTCCAGCTCGACGCTGGAGCCTTCTTCGGCATTGATTTTCTCAACCTTCAGGGTCATGCCCTCGCTTACGCGATACTGCTTCCCCCCGGTCTGAATTACGGCATACATGTCTGCATGTCTCCGGATAATAATAACTGTTAATACGGCCAGCAATAATGAAAGAGCCAGCAGAAAGACGCGGGATTTTAACCAGATTCCCGGACCAGGTCAAACAAATTCGTGGATTCTCCCCAACCCTTGGCAGAAGAGGCATTTCCCTATAGCATCAACATTCCCGATTCGATCTACTCCCCCTGGTATTGATGGAACTTTCCGCCATTCGCGAACTCATTGCCGACGACATGCGGGCCACCGACCTGCTGATACTGGATCGCCTCCAGTCCGATGTCGTGCTCATCAACCAAATTGGCCACTACATCATCAACAGCGGCGGCAAGCGCCTGCGTCCGATGATCGTCCAGCTCGCCGCCCTTGCAGTGGGCTATCAGGGGAACCAGCATATCAATCTGGCGGCTATTATTGAATTCATTCACACTGCCACCTTGCTGCATGACGACGTGGTGGATGGCTCGGACATGCGCCGCAGCAATGAAACCGCCAACGCTGTCTGGGGCAACGCGGCCAGCGTCCTGGTCGGTGATTTCCTCTACTCCCGCTCTTTCGAGATGATGGTGGAAATCCAGAACCTGCGCGTGATGGACGTACTCTCCCACGCCACCAACCGCATTGCCGAAGGAGAAGTGCTGCAGCTCCTCAACTGCAATGATCCCGACACCACGGAAGAGCAATACCTGGAAGTCATCACCCGCAAAACCGCCACCCTGTTCGAGGCAGGCACAAGACTGGCCGCCATCGTGGCGGAACGACCGGAATGCGAGGAACAGGCGCTGGCCGACTACGGCTTGCATCTGGGCATGGCCTTCCAGATGATCGATGACGCCCTGGACTACGGCTCTTCCGACGAAGACATCGGCAAGAATCTGGGAGATGACCTGGCCGAAGGAAAGCCCACACTGCCCCTGATCCGCGCCATCCACACCGGCAACAAGGAACAGCAAAAACTGCTGAAAACCGCCATTGAAAAAGGCGGCGCCGACATGGTCGATGAAGTCATGGCGGCGATTGAATCCACCGACGCAATCGCTTACACTGCCCGCCGTGCCAGAGAAGAAGCGGAACTGGCGAAAAAGGCGCTGGAAGCATTACCCCCTTCCGCTTTCAATAGCGCCCTGGCCGCATTGGCCGACTTCTCGGTGCAGCGGTCGATCTGACGTAAATCGGAGTGTAGCTCAGCCTGGTAGAGCACTGCCTTCGGGAGGCAGGGGCCGGAGGTTCGAATCCTCTCACTCCGACCAGTTTTCTTGTCGCGAGCAACCCTTCCCGTGCGGAAACATCCCAGCACATGCCTGGCATCGCCATGCAGAAAATCTTCGGGTCACGGAACCGCCATGGGCGCCCCGTATGCAGCGGGATCTTTTGTATTTCAGATGCGTATTGGCGCCGCCAGCCACTGGAAACCGCCCCCCAAGTGATTGGACCGCCAATCAATGCATGGTGGAGCTTCCCGGGCGCACGTTGCCAACCGCAAGGAAGCGCTGCAATTTCCGCTTGGCCAGAACCAGCGCTTCACAGGCAATATCCGGTACGGGGAGTTCATTGCTGTCCCGGCAGTAATCGATATAGCTGTTCCAAAAAGCGATTTCCTCCCGTAAGGATTCCTCCGCTTCAAGGTTCGCGCTGCCTTCGGTGTTTCCGGCTCTTCCCGCAGGCGGTCCGGAAGACCCGCCACCATCCATCTTGCTATTGCACATCCCAGCCCTCTTCTTTCAAGAATCATGATACGAGTCTAGCAACATCGATAAAACGCGACATTTACAAAACGCGCCAAAAACTTGACTCCATAGTATCATTGTGCGATCTTCCGGCAACCAACTGAAAAACAACATGAATTTCGATGCCTTTAAGCCTTTACTCACCCATGCTGGATCTTACGTTTCAGACTGCCCGATCCTATGGCGTGGATACTGATTCACTGATGAAGGAATACGGCATCGACGCCAAACTGGTCACCGACCCCAATGCGCGCTTTCGCATGGAGCAGATCGACGCGCTTTACGACCGTATTGCTGAATTGATCGATGACCCAAATTTTGGGCTGAAAGCGGTTCAATTTTGGCATCCCTCACAAATGGGCGCGCTGGGGTATGCCTGGCTGACCAGCGATACGCTACGGGCCGCATTCAAACGCTACGCCAGATTCTCCAAGGTTGTCAGCGATGCGGTTCGCCTGGAAATCAAGGAAACAGATGATGAATTGTCCCTTGATTTCCATTATCTGCAAAAGCAATCTTCACAAAAATTCCGTATCGATGGCGCATTGGCCACCTTGATGGCCATGACCCGCGCCAATGCCGGTTCAGATTTCCACCCCAAGGCGGTTTCCTTTACTTTTGAAGAGCCCGAAGATACCGGGCCATATTATGCGTTGTTCCAAAGCCCGGTAAGCTTCAGTGCCCCCACCAACCGGTTTACCATCACCCTTGAAGAGGCCGATGCGCCCCGTTCCTGTTCCAACATCCATCTGGCGCAACTCCATGACCAGTTCATGCTGGAATATGTCGCGCAACTGGACAAGGAAAACATTATCGAACGTGTAAAGGTCGCTATTACGGAAGAGCTGGCTTCAGGTAATATTTCCGACGCCCTGATCGCAAAAAAATTATTCCTCACGGAAAGAACGCTGCAACGACGCCTGCAGGAAAACGGCACCACCTTCAAGAAACTGCTGACGGAGGTCCGTATCGATCTGGCGGACAACTACATTCGCGACAGCAAGCTCTCGCTGAACGAAATATCCTTTTTGCTGGGCTTTTCAGAACTGAGTTCCTTTTCCCGCGCCTTCAAGAACTGGACGGGCAGCTCTCCGAGAAACTATCGTCAGGAAAAACGAGGCGAAAAGCGCCTCTGATCAAACCTGCCCCCAAATCTCCTGCAATATCTGTTCGATCACTGGCTCCTTTTCCATGTCGATACAAATCGAATGGCCTTGTTCTTGCGGCTCCAACGCCTTCCAGGAGCGGAACTGTTGCTCCAACACCTCCAGATCAGCATCGGAAACGCCTTTTGGCCTGCGCCGGATACGCTGACGCAGGGTATTCTTCGATGCGCGCAACTCCAGAATGGCATAGGGCAGGCGCCGCGCCGCCGCCAACGCCTGAAACGGCTTGCGTTGTTCCGGTTGCAGAAATGCAGCATCGACGATCACGGGAAACCCCGCCTCCAGCAGCATGTCTGCCAATTGCAGCAGCCTGGCGTAGGTTTGATCACTGGCCGAGCTGCTGTAGATTCCCTTGCCGAAAGAAGACTGGGCCCTGTCATTCCGGGCCAGGCCGAACAGGCGTTTGCGCTCCACATCGGAGCGAATGCGAATGGCGCCCAGTTTTTCCAGCAGCGCACCGGTCAGCGTGGACTTTCCCGAGGCCGACAAGCCCCGGGTAATCAGCAGCATTGGCCGCCGCTTACGGCTGCACTGTTCGGCCAGTTGCAAATACGTCTCAAGCTCCTGCCCGGCCACGATCTTGTCTTTCGCTTCAATACCAGCCTGGCTCGCCCGGATGGCGGCAACCTTCGCCCGCACCATGGCCCTGTAGGTCAGATAGAAAGACAGCAGGCGCATGCCTGCATAGTCACCGCCTATTTCGAGGTAGGCATTCAGAAAACGCCAGGCCAGTTCCGGCTGCCGGCGTTGCAGCAAGTCCATTACCAGAAAGGCAATCTCATTGACAACATCGATCCAGCGAAGATCGGGGTTGAATTCAATACAGTCGAACACCAGAGGCTGGCCGTCAATCCAGGCCATGTTGCGCAAATGCATGTCGCCATGGCATTCACGCACGAACCCTTGCGCCTTGCGCTGTGCAAAAACGGGCTTCATGGCGGCAAAACTTTCCCTGCTCCAGCGTTGGAGTTTTTTCAACTGTGATGACAACCCCGCCGTAGTGCACAGCGTTTCCAGTTGAGTAAAATTCCCGGCGACAGGGTGATAGACATGTTCGGGCGATCCATAGTTGCCGGAAGGGCCGGCTACTGAAACCTTGTCATGAAAATCCGCAATCAGGCGTGCAAAGGCGTTCATGTACCCGGGTTCCAGCCACCCCTGGTCAAGCATTCGATCCAGTTGCGCTTCCTGGGGAAACTGGCGCATTTTCACCGCATATTCCATCACCTCGCCCGTACCACCCCAATGCGGCCGTTCCACAGCACCCGTCACGGGAACGACATCAAGATAGTAATCCGCAGCGAGACGGCGATTCAAACGGACTTCTTCTTCACAATAGAAGCGGCGTTTTTCCAGGGTGGAGAAATCCAGAAAGCCCAGATTCACCGGTTTTTTGATCTTGTAGGCATAGTCTCCCGTCAACAGCACCCAGGAAATATGGGTTTCCACCAGACGCAGGCTTTTCACCGGATGATCAAACAGGGCGGGGCGCATCAATCGACTGATCAACAACGAAGATGTTTCTTCCATTTGGTCCATGGGCAATCTCTCTCGCCAGTCAATTCCGAATCAGGAGGCAGGCTCCCGGCATCATTCCATACTATTCCATGTACAATAATCCCAATATCCCCCAACTGCCAAGCATGATGATCGATTCCCGACAAATCACCGCCGTGATCCTGGCCGGCGGCCGGGGCTCACGCATGGGAGGCCGGGACAAGGGGCTGGTAAAACTCGGTGGCAAAACCATGATCGAACATGTAATCGCCGCCCTCGCTCCCCAGGCGGGAGGACTCATGATCAACGCCAACCGGAATCTGGCAGACTATCAGGCCCTTGGCTATCCCGTTGTCCGTGATGAGCTGGATGGTTTCCAAGGCCCTTTGGCGGGCATTCTCGCCGCATTGCATGTCATTCCCAGCCAGTACCTGTTATGCGCACCCTGTGACGTCCCCGGCCTGCCCGCGGATCTTGGCCAGCGCCTTGCAGCGGCGCTGCTGGATCAACAGGGAGAGATGGCGGTGGCGCATGACGGCAAAAGCCTGCAACCGGCTTTCGCCCTGATTCCCGTTGCCTTGCAGCAGGATCTGCAAGCCTGCCTGCTTCGCGGCGAACGGAAACTGCGCGCCTGGTGCAAGGCGCACCGTCTGGCCCTGGCGGACTATTCCGACCAGCCGGAATCCTTCGCCAACATCAATGACGCGGCGGAACTGCGCAGGTTCGAGGAAAAACAGGGGCGCTATACCCGGTGAGGGCCGGGAACCCGGTCCACCAGGGTTGGCAGAAACACCTCATTCACCAGAATCGGTTTTCCCGCATACAAAAACAAGGTGCGCCGCCCCCACAATTCCTCCGGCACCTCCCGGAGGTGGGACACGGCGGACTGAAAGGATTTGTGTTGAGGCAGGAAGCGGGCGATCTGCACCTGCTTGCGGCGGGTATGGGAATCGGCGAACAGCACCTTTCCCAGGGGCTTGTTGCGTAACTGCGCCAACTGCCTTGCCGCCCCCGTGAGGCTGCTCACCGGCATCAGGGTGCGGGCGAAAACCTGGGGCTCGTCATTGCACAGCAGCTCCACCTCCCGGATCAGGCAGATTTCACGCAACCCCAGTTGCAACAGACGGGTTTCGCTGTTCAGCGCCTTCCCCCAGCCCTGGAACCTGACCCGCACCCGGAAGCGCCCCTCACAGGCATCGGTGACCCGGCGGGTCAGGGAAGCAGGGTCTTTCAGCCAGGCATAGACCTGCTCCGGCACCGCCATGGCGCCCCGGGCGTGGACATCCATCCACACGGGTTCATGCAATGACTTATTGAATACGGAAGGCATGGGGCGCTGGAATTAACCTAGGATCCCAGATCCCTGCTGATACGCAACACCTCGGGAATGGCGCGCATACGCCGCAGCACCGCGGCCAGATGCCGCCGGTCCGATACGGAAATCAGCAGGTGCAAGCCCGAAGTCCGGCCATCGTGATCTTCGGTGCGGATATCGTCGATATTCGAGCCCATTTCCGCAATCGCGGAAGCAATGGTGGCGAGCATCCCCCGCTTGTTGTCCACATCCACATGCAATGCGGCCACGAATTCACCCTGGACGTCGTCCTGCCAGCGCACATCGACCCAGTTGGCATCGGATTTTCGTTCATCCAACACATTGGGGCAGGCCTGGTGGTGCACCACCAGCCCCTTGCCGGGATTGAACACCGCAAGAATGGGGTCCCCGGGAATGGGATGGCAACACTTGCCAAACTTCACCACCATGCCCTCTGTGCCGCGGATGGTAAGATCCGCCCCCGCCTCGCCGTCCTTGTCCAGGGAATCCACGGCCAGCAGGGTGCCGGCAACCAGCTTTACCATGCGGTTTCCCAGCCCGATATCGATGGTCAGCTCACGCAGGCTGTTCACCTTCAGTTGTTCCAACAGGGAAGGGATCTTGTCCTCCCGCAGATCCGCCAGGCGGGCGCCGTATTTTTCCAGCTCCCGTTCCAGCATGCGCCGCCCCAGCTCCGCCGCTTCATCTGTTTCCAGGCGTTTGAGAAAGGCGCGAATACCGGCGCGCGCCTTGCCGGTGACCACGAAATCCAGCCAGGCGGGATTGGGACGGGCATCCTCGTTGCTCAGGATCTGGATGGTCTGGCCATTGCGCAAACGGGAGCGCAGGGGAACAAGATGCCGGTCCACCCTCGCTGCAACACAATGATTGCCCACATCCGAGTGAATGGCGTAGGCGAAATCGACCACAGAAGCGCCCCTGGGCAGTACCTTGATCTGCCCCTTGGGGGTGAACACATAGACCTCGTCGGGAAACAGATCAACCTTGACATGCTCGAGAAATTCCGTGGATGTGCCTGATCCCTTTTGCACCTCCAGCAGGTTGCGCACCCACTCCGCCGCCGCCCCTGGCGGGAATTTTTCATCGCCGGTCTTGTAGTGCCAATGGGCGGCGATGCCCTCTTCCGCCACCTTGTGCATTTCATGGGTGCGGATCTGCACTTCGATATGCTGGCCATGGGGGCCGACTAGCACCGTATGCAGGGACTGATAACCATTGGCCTTGGGAATGGCGATATAGTCCTTGAAGCGCCCGGGCACCGGCTTGAACAGGCTGTGCATGGCGCCCAGCACCCGGTAGCAGGTATCCACATTGTCCACCAGAATGCGAAAGGCAAAAACATCCGCCACTTCATTCAGGGACAGATGCTTGTCCCGCATCTTTCTGTAAATGCTGAAAATGTGTTTTTCACGGCCACTGACTTCGCCCCGGAAGTCTTCCTGTTCCAGCCGGGCGCGTATGGTTTCCTCGATACCGTTGATGACTTCCTTGCGGTTTCCCCGCAGCTTGTTCAGATGATCCGTCAACACCCGGTAACGCCAGGGATGATAGGCCGCCATGCCCAGGTCTTCCAGCTCCACCCGCAGGCTGTTGATGCCCAGACGCTGGGCGATGGGCGCATAGATCTCCGTGGTCTCCCGGGAGATGCGGCGAGCCTTGTCCGGACGCATCACACCCAGGGTGCGCATATTGTGCAGGCGATCCGCCAGCTTGATGAGAATGACGCGGATATCCCGGGTCATGGCCAGCATCATTTTGCGGAAACTTTCCGCCTGGGCTTCGGCGCGGCTCAGGGAGCCGATCTTCGCCAGTTTGCTCACGCCATCCACCAGTTCGGCGATTTCCTCGCTGAACTCCTCGGCGAGCTGATCCTTGGCGGTGGGCGTGTCTTCGATGACATCGTGGAGAATCGCCGCCATCAGGCACTGGTAGTCCATGCGCATCTCGCCGAGAATACGCGCCACGGCGACAGGATGGCAGATATAGGGCTCGCCGGAGAGCCGTTTCTGGCCTTCATGGGCCCGGGCGCTGAACAGATAGGCGCGATACACCTCCCGCACCTGTTCGGGCGGAAGATAGGATTCGAGGGAAGTACACAGATCACTGATCTGGTAGCGGGGCGCCTGCCCTCCGTTGTGGCGGACAGGCGCAGCCGGTGGCGGTTTGCTTGCGCTATCAGCAGGCTGGGAAGTGGCCACCGGGGAAAGGCTTCTTAGATGGAACCGCCGT
>JAMOMB010000013.1 GCA_027068795.1 Sedimenticola sp.
GACACCGCCGGCAGACCACTCATGCAAAACCAGAGCCATGACAATGTAGATCCTTCGGAAATCAACAAGTTCGAGGAACTGGCCTCGCGCTGGTGGGATCCCAACAGCGAATTCAAACCCCTGCATGAAATCAACCCCCTGCGGCTGGCCTATATCGAACAGCATGCAGGCGCTCTTGGGGGGAAAAAGGTGCTGGATGTGGGTTGCGGCGGCGGCATCCTGGCGGAATCCATGGCGGAAAAAGGCGCCCTTGTCACCGGCATCGACATGGGAGAGGCCAATCTGGAAGTGGCGCGACTGCATCTGCTGGAAAGCGGCAGGGATGTGGACTACCGGCAAGTCCCGGTGGAAGAGCTGGCCGGGGAAATGCCGGCGCAGTTCGACATCGTCACCTGCATGGAGATGCTCGAGCATGTACCGGACCCATCCTCCATCGTTACCGCCTGCGCCACCCTGGTGAAACCGGGCGGATTGGTGTTTTTCTCCACCATCAACCGCAATCCAAAATCCTACCTGTTCGCCATCATCGGCGCAGAATACCTGTTGCATCTGCTGCCCAAGGGCACCCACGACTATGCGCGCTTCATCCGCCCGTCGGAACTGAGCCAGTGGGTTCGCCAGGCGGATCTCGATATCCGCGACATCAGCGGCATGACCTACAACCCCCTCACCCGGGTGTACAAGCTGGATCCGTCGGATGTTGACGTCAACTACCTGCTGGCGGCGCAAAAAGCAGAGGAATGACCCCGCCTGTCAAGTGCATGCTGTTCGACCTGGACGGCACCCTGGCGGACACCGCGCCAGACCTGGCCAACGCCCTGAACGCCACCCTGGAACACTTTGGCCGGCCGCCCCTGGCATTCGAGAAAATCCGCCCGGTGGTTTCTCACGGCGGCATCGCCCTCATTTCCCTGGGCTTCGGCATGCATCCCGACGATCCCGGCTTCGAGGCGCGCCGGCAACATCTGCTGCAGGTATATCTGGACAACATTTGCCAAAACACCCGCCTGTTTCCCGGCATGGATGAGGTGCTGCAAACCCTGCACGAAAAGAATATTCCCTGGGGCATCGTCACCAACAAGCCCGCCTGGCTCACCGACCCGCTAATGGCGGCGCTGCCCATGCCCTGCCGCACACAAGTCGTCGTCAGCGGCGACACCTGTGCACACAGAAAGCCCCATCCCCAGCCCTTGCTGTACGCCAGCCAACTGTTGCACACCCCGCCTGAACAGTGTCTGTATATCGGAGATGCGCAAAGAGACATCCAGGCCGGGAAAGCCGCCGGCATGCGCACCGCCTGCGCGCTGTTCGGCTACATCCAGCAGCAGGATCAGCCCCTGCAGTGGCAGGCCGATTTCCATCTGCAACAACCCGGCGATTTACTGGCCCTGATGTAGACCCTGACTGCATCTGCTAATATTAGGCTCTGAATCAGCCACACCAACGGACCCCTATGCACAACTACCAAGCCCCATCCAATTTGCTGCAGGATCGCGTGATTCTGGTTACCGGCGCTGGCAGCGGCATCGGCCGGGCCATGTCCATCGCCTTCGCCACCCACGGCGCAACCGTGGTACTGCTGAGCAAGACCTTGCAGAACCTGGAAAGCGTGTACGATGAAATCGAGAACCTGGGCGCGCCCACGCCCGCCATCTATCCCATGCACCTGGAAGGGGCCACCAGCCATGACTACGACGAGCTGGCGGAAAAGCTGGAAGGGTCTTTTGGCCGCCTGGACGGCATATTGCACAATGCGGCCATCAATCCCTATCTGAGCCGCATCAAGGACTACGATCCCCAGGACTGGATGAAGGTCATGCAGGTCAACGCCAATGCGCCGTTTTTCATCACCCAGGCCTGTCTTCCCTTGTTGCTCGAGGCGGAAGACGCCTCCCTGGTCTTCACCTCCGACAGTGTGGCCCACAAGGCCAAGGCCTATTGGGGCGCATACGCCGCCAGCAAATTCGCCCAGGAAGGATTGATGCAAACCCTGGCGGAGGAACTCGAGCATACCAAAATACGGGTCAACAGCATCGACCCCGGCCCCACTCGCACCAATATGCGCAAAACCATCTTTCCCGGCGACGACATCAACAAGATCAAGCCTCCGGAAACCCTCATCCCCCTGTACTTGTGGCTCATGGGACCGGACAGCCGGGGCACCAACGGACAAGCCTTGTCCTACGAAGAATAGGCATGAAGAAAACCCCACTGCTTCTACCTGCACTGCTGTTCGCTTTGAGCGCCTGCTCGGATAGCACCGAGAGCAAGGGCAGCCAGGCCGCTGAAAAGCCCTACAACCCCTGGGAAAGCCAAATCCAATCCCTGGACAAGGCCAAGGGCCTGGAAGATCAAATGCAACGGGACGCAGCAGAGCGCGACAAACGCATGCGGGAACAAGGCGGCTGATGCCGGCATTCCACCGCTGATTGCAGCCGGTTTTCCAACATCATGCCCGAACCTTCTGCAAACCGGGATCTGGATGCCTATCTGGTGGGCGGATTCGTCCGCGACCGGCTTCTGCAGCGCAGACCGAGCGACCGCGACTGGGTGGTGGTGGGCAGCGATGCCGAAGCAATGCTCGCCCGTGGGTTCAAACAGGTAGGCAAGGATTTCCCCGTATTCCTGCACCCGCAAAGCAAGGAGGAATACGCCCTGGCCAGAGGCAAAGATCCTGCCGGAAAACTGCGCGCAAATCCCGGTGTTACGCTGGAAGAGGATCTGGCGCGGCGGGATCTGACCATCAACGCCATGGCCATGGACAGGGACGGAAAACTCATCGATCCGTTTCACGGTGCGGAGGATCTCGCCCGGGGCGTGCTGCGGCATCTGCCGTCTTTTGCTGACGATCCCCTGCGCATCCTGCGCCTGGCGCGTCTGGCCGCCCAGCTCGGCTTTTCCATTGCAGAGGAAACCGCGGATCTGGCCCGGCGCATGGTGGCGGAAGGACGTCTGCATTCGCTTCCCGCCGAGCGCATCTGGCAAGAGCTGCACCGCGCCCTGTGCTCGCCATCACCGCGGCGCTTCATCGAGGCGCTGCGGGAGCTGGACGCCCTGCAGGCCATCCTGCCGGAGGTAAACGCCCTGTTTGGCGTTCCCCAGCCGGAAAAACACCATCCGGAAATCGACACGGGCCTGCATGTACTCCTGGCGCTGGACCAGGCCACACTGTTGACGGACGATCCACTGGTGCGCTTCGCCGTACTGGTGCATGACCTGGGAAAAGCCGCAACACCTCCCCAGTACTGGCCCAGCCACCGCGGACATGAAACCCTGGGCGTTCCCCTGGTGAACCGCCTCTGCCGCCGTCTGCGCATACCGGGGCGCTACCAGAAGCTGGCGCGCCGAACCGCCCGCTACCATCTGCTGGCGCATCTGGCCTTGGAGCTCAAACCCAAAACCCTGGCAAAGCTCCTCGCAGACCTGGACGCCTGGCGCGCGCCGGAAGACTTCGAACGCTTTCTCCTGGCCTGCCAGAGCGACGCCCGGGGACGAAAAGGCCTGCAGGAACACCCCTATCCTCAAGCGGATTTTTTACGCCGGATCCGTGATCTCACCAAGGACATCTCTGCAAAAGACATCCCTTCCGGCATTACCGGCAAGAAGGTGGGCGCAAGAATCCACCAGCTCAGATGCCAGAGAATCGCCGCATTCAAGAAACAACGGCACAAAACCCGACAAGGGGTGTCTTGAGCGGCAATCACTCCTGCGCCGGCGGGCATCCAACCGCCATGGATTCGTCCAGACAGTACATATTCACACGCAAACAGGTGTATAGTTTGAATGGAGACTTCGGAAGCGGAAGGAGCGGAAGATGGACGACACCCTGAAACGCCTGCTCAATGCGGAAATCAAGGCCGAGTCCCTGGTGACCCGGGCCATAGAGGAGCGGGAAAAATTGACCCGCCAGGCACGGAAAGAGGCGAAACTCGCCGAAGACCGGCTGGCCGCACGCATACCGGAAATACGCAACGCTTTTCTGGACAAGGCCCGGCAGCGGGTGGCGCAGAACACGGCGGAAATGCAGCGGCGCTTCGACGAGCGCGCCCAGGCATTGCGCGCCATGGCGGAAGAATCCAGGGAGGATGCCATGCAGGCGGCGATACGGATTGTGCTGGATCCTGGACAAAGGTAGGCGAGGATGGGAAATCAGGTCGCAAGCTATGCCTACCTGAACACCAGAGTCTCCCTCATGGCAAAACAGTTGTTGCACCGGAAACAGCGGCAAGCGCTGCTGCAGCTGCCCCTTTCCGAGCTTGGCCCCCTGCTGACCCAGGCTGGCGTCGGCGCCCTGGCGCAGCAACTGCCAAAGGATCCGGCCCGCCTGGAACAGTTCCTCGCCACCGTTCTGGTCGGCGAGAGCATCAAGCTCATGCGCTGCCTGAACAGCAGCGAACGCAACTTTATCCGCCACTGGATGCGCCGCCTGGAACTCATCAATCTCAAATTTCTTCTGCGCACCAAGTTTTCCGGCTCCCAACCCATCGACCCCTCCCGCCACCTCCTGGATCTGGCCGGACTGGGTTCCCTGGAACTCCAAACCCTGATCAATACGGACAGCATCGAGGAGTTTCTGCGGCAATTGCAGAGCAGCAGCTACCGCAGCATGGCGCGGCCGGCGCGCAAGGCATTCGAAGAACATCGTTCCCTGTTCGACGTGGAAGCCGCCCTGGATGCAAACTATTACAGTCATCTGGTACAGCTGGCTTCGGCGCTGGAGGGACGCCACAAACAGCAAACGGAATCCTTGCTGCGCACCTGGCTCGACCAGATCAACCTTGTATCATTGCTGCGTTTCCGTTTCGTTTACAAGCTGTCCCCGCCCCACGCCTATTTCCTCCTGGCGCCCGGTGGCCACCGGCTTTCCCTGAGAACGCTGCAACAACTGGCCCAGCTCGCCAGCGTCAAGGAAGTCGTCGAACACTTGCCCGCCCCCTTGCAACAGCAGCTGGCCGAAACCGGGGATATCGAGGATATCGAGCATCATATGCAGCAACTGGTCAGGACCCGCGCCAACAAGATCCTGCGCAAGCAAAGGTTCAACATGGCCATCGCCTATGCCTATCTGTATCTGCGTGAACAGCAGATTCAGCTGATACATGCGGTGCTCAAGGGACATTTGCTGGGTTTGAGCACCGAGCTGATTCAGTTCTGTGGCGATCCCCTGGCATTTCCCGCCCTGGCCAGAAGGGAGTTGCCTTGATGTTTACGCCCACCCCCATGCACCATGTGGGCATCTCCCTGCTCAGCGAAGAACTGACCCAGGCCGGCCTGCTGCTGGCGCGCTACGGCTATTTCGCCCCTGATCCCCTCCAGGAGGAAATGGAGCATCTTCCGCACCAACCACAGCAGGCCTATGCTTCCTGTTTCGAGTCCGCCCGCTCCCATTTGCAGAAGATTCTGGATTTCCTGGAATACAAGCCAAAATCCGCACAAGACATCCCCAAGCGGGCGCCAACCCTGGAACAACTGCAGGCGCTGGAAACCTGGCTGGAAACAATCTGGCGGCAGTGCTCATCCCGCGCCGAATCCAGCCGCCGCCTCGAGGAGAGCCTGAGAGACACCCGCCATCTGGAAGGGCTGTTGCACAGCTACCGAAGCCTTAACCTGGATCTGGGCATGCTGCGCAGGGAATACCGCTTCCTCAACATTCTTACCGGCACCATCCCCCAGGAAAACAGCACCCGGCTGCGTGAGGCCATCGCCATGATCGGCTACACCCTTACAGAAGTCTCCCGCTATGAAGGGCTGCTGCATATCGTCATTGCAGGACTCAAGGAGAAAGAGCAAAACCTGAAAACCGTGCTCAAGGCGGCGGACTTTCATCCCTTCACCTTACCCGAAGCGCTTTCCGGCCACCCGGAAAAAGTTGCGCAACAATTGCGGGAACAGGAACAGAAGATCCTCCAGGAACAACGCCGTTTGCGGCTTGCCGTACAAGAGAGCATCGAGGCGCACGGCCAGCGCCTGAGCCAGGCCATGCAGACCCTGCTGGCCGCTTCCGGTTTCCCCCAGTTCGGCCAATCCCTGCGCAGCCGCGGCGGACTGGCGTACATTTCCGGCTGGGCGCCCGCGCGAAAGATCGGCGCCCTGGAAACCCTGCTCAAACAAGGCCTGCAGGGACCGGTCATCCTGGAACATCACCAGCCAGACGCCAGGGAGCAACACAGGGTGCCATCCCATATCCACCACGCAGCCTGGCTACAGCCGTTCACCGCCCTGGTGCGAAACTTTGGTATTCCCCGCTACCGGGAAATCGACCCGACCTGGTTCTTCACCATCAGTTTCATCATCATGTTCGGCATGATGTTCGGCGACCTGGGGCATGGCGCCGTCCTATTCCTTGCACCCTGGCTATGGCCTGGCAAGCTGGGCAGAATACGTTCGGTGCTGGTGGCCGCCGGCCTGTCTTCCATGACATTCGGCGCGCTCTATGGCAGCGTGTTCGGCTACGAGCATCTTTTTCCCGCCTTGTGGATGCCCCCGTTGAGCGACCCGGCGCTGATGCTCGAAGTGGCATTCTTCTGGGGCGTGGGATTTATTTTCCTGGCTTCATTGCTGAACATTCGCAACGACCTGGTGGAAAACCGCATTGCCAGGGCGTTTTTTGACAGCCGGGGCGTAGCCGGCCTGCTGCTGTACCTGAGCATCCTTCTGGGCGGCTGGCAGTGGTTCGACCAGGGAAGCGTGGACATAGGGAACAGACTGCTGTTCCTTCTGTCACTTGCAACCGTACTCGGTTACAAATGGAGCCAACAGCGCTCCGCTTTTGGCGAACGGCTGCTGGTGGTGGCCATCGAAGGTTTTGAAACCTTCATGAACTATATTTCCAACACCCTTTCTTTCCTGCGTGTGGCCGCCTTCGGCCTGAATCATGTGGCGTTGTCTATCGCGGTCTTTGCCCTGGCGGACATGCTGGGCAATACCGGATACTGGATTACTGTTGTGCTGGGCAATTTGTTCATTCTGATACTGGAAGGCGCCATCGTGGTAATACAGGTGCTGCGCCTGGAGTATTACGAAGGTTTCTCCCGCTTCTTCCGCGGGGATGGGCGAGAATTCCGCCCCATGCGCCTGTCCGCCAACGATCTGTTGAACACGAAAACCTGAGGAATCCGTTATGTACTGGATGGTCATGTTACTGAGTTTGAGCCTGCTGGCCCTCATCGGCACCGGCATCTATCTGGAAATCAACCCCCCGGCGCCAAACCGCAACACCCGAAGACGCTGGAAAGCGGTCGTGGGCGTCAACCTGCTGGTATTCGTTGGCGCGCAAATCGGCTTGCTGGCGCTGGGCATGCAGGATGCCATGGCCGCCGCCGACGCCGTGGCAAAACCGGATACAGGCGTCAGCGTGGGACTGGGGCTGGCCCTCATCGGCATAGGCATTCCCACGGCCCTGGCGACCATCGGCGCAGGCATCGCCGTGGGTCCCGTGGGCGCCGCATCCCTGGCGGTGATCTCGGAGAAACCCGAACTGTTTGGCCGCACCCTGATTTACCTGGGGCTGGCCGAGGGGATCGCCATCTACGGCCTGGTGGTAACCATCCTGATGTTGGGGAAAATCGGCTGATGACCATGCCGGCCCGAAAAAACAAGGCAGATACGCGCCTGATCATGATGGGAGAAGCCGCATTGTGCGCTGGTTTTTCCCTCATCGGCTTTGAAACCTGGCCGGACGCCTCGCCGGACCAACTGGATGCCCTGCTGCGAGAACTGGTGGAGAGGGAGGAAACGGCGCTGGTGTTTCTCGAACCGGCCCTGGCGCGTTGCGACTGTGCTTTGCTGCAGCAACTGCAACACCGGGGAAGCGGTATCGTGATCACGGAAATCCCGCCGCTGAACGCGCCCAGGGACTACCGTCCCCAGGTGGAAGAGCTGGTGGTCAGCGTACTCGGGAAAAATGCACTGGAATAGGGCGGAACAATCGACATGGCGCAAGAACAACTGGTCAATGAACTGGAAAAGGCCTTACTGGAACGAGCGGAAAAGCTGGCCCGGGAATACCACGACCGCGCCCGGCGGGCGCGCCAGCACATCCTCGAAGACGCCCATGAACGGCTGCATATCCGGGAACAGAACGAAGTGCTCGCCGCCCAGGCGGAGGCGGAGCGCCTGTTCCGCCGCCAGATCCAGGCCAGGGAGTTGAAGCTGAAGGGCGAACTGGACAAACTGCGCTGGCAGCTCATTCAGTCCGTACTGCATGACCTGCCGGCAAGACTGCGGGACGCCAGCAAAGACCAGGACAGCTACCTGGCGCTGCTGCGCAAACTGATGGCCCAGGCGGCGAATGCGATTGAAAGCACAGAGCTGGTGGCCGAGGTCAATGCCACCGACCTTGAATACCTGAGCGCCCGCTGGAAGGCCTTCTCATCGGATATCACACCGGGAAAACAAATCGAACTGGCGCAGACGCCTTTCGATTGCAGTGGCGGGGTGCTGCTGCGCAGCAAAGACAACCGCATTCGCATCGACAACAGCTTCGAGGGCCGTATCGAACGCTTCCAGGGCATCTTGTTGCAGGTCATAACCGAACGCCTGTTTGCCGCCGAGATCAGCCAGCGGGGACTCTTCGATGACTGACACCGGCACAGTAATCGAAGTCAACGGCCCCCTGGTGCGCGCCCATCTGCCGGGCACCGCCAACGGCGAACAGGTCCAACTGGGGGCGCTGGGCCTGACCGGCGAAGTCATCGGACTGGATGATGATCGCGCCCTGATCCAGGTATACGAGTCCACGGAAATGCTGCGACCGGGGGAACCGGTCACCCCCCTGGGCCACCCCTTGTCGGTGGAGCTGGGGCCCGGCCTGCTGGGCGGCATATTCGACGGGATACAGCGCCCCCTGCAAAGCCTGATGTCGGAAGCAGGCGACCATATTCCCCGGGGGGTGAGTATCGCCGCCCTCGACCGGGACAAGCCCTGGTCCTTCACACCCGACACCGAGCTGAAAACCGGCGCGGAAATCCGCGGGGGCGTGGTGCTGGGCAAGGTGCAGGAAACAGACGCCATCGAGCATCGCATCCTGGCGCCTCCGCAAACCAGGGGGGAACTGCTGGAGCTGGCCGCCCCCGGAGACTACAATCTCAAGCAGGTCATCGCCAGGGTGCGCGGCCCCCAGGGCGACATTCAGGAGCTGAAGCTGTTTCACCGCTGGCCGGTGCGCATCCCCCGTCCTTACCGGAAGCGGGACAACGGCATCGCTCCCCTGCTCACCGGGCAGCGCATACTGGATACCTTCTTTCCCCTGCTCAAGGGCGGCAAAGGCGCCATCCCCGGGCCTTTTGGCGCCGGCAAGACCATGCTGCAACAGCAAATCGCCCGCTGGACCAATGCCGGCATCGTCATCTATGTGGGCTGCGGCGAGCGGGGCAACGAGCTGGTGGACATTCTTGAATCCTTTCCCAATCTCACCGACCCGTATTCCGGCCGCTCCCTCATGGAGCGCACCCTGCTGGTGGCCAACACTTCGAACATGCCGGTGGTGGCCAGGGAAGCCTCCATCTACCTGGGCGTTACCCTGGCCGAATACTATCGTGACCAGGGCCATGATGTGGTGATGCTGGCGGATTCCACCAGCCGCTGGGCCGAGGCCCTGCGGGAAGTCGCCGGGCGCCTGGGCCAGATGCCGGTGGAAGAAGGCTATCCGGCCTATCTGGCTTCCCGTCTCGCATCATTTTATGAGCGCGCCGGAAGAGTGCAGACCCTTTGCGGGGACAGCGGCTCCGTATCCCTGATTGGCGCGGTATCTCCTCCCGGTGGAGATTTTTCCGAGCCGGTCACCAACCACACTAAGGACATCATCCAGACATTCTGGGCCTTGTCCAAGCCCCTGGCCGACGCCCGGCACTATCCTTCCGTCTCCTGGACGGAAAGCTTTTCCGATTCGGTGGACGCCGCCGCCATCTGGTGGTCCAGGGAAGTGGATGCCAGCTGGCAGGAAAAGCGCACCCAGGCGCTGAATCTGCTTGGCCGGGCCGAGGAGCTGGCGCGCATCATCAATCTGGTGGGCGCCGAAGCCCTCTCCCCCATGCAGCGCTGGAGCGTGGAAATGGCGGCGCTGGTGCGCGAAGGGCTGCTGCAGCAAAGCGCACTGGACGAGGTGGACAGTTACTGCTCGCCACAGAAACAGTTCGCCCTGCTGGATTTGATCATCAGCCTGTATCAACAGGGCAAGGTGCTGGTGCAGGCCGGCGTTCCGGTTTCCTCCCTGCTGGCGCTGCCCGAGATCGGCCGCGCCAGGCGCGCCAAGAACCTGTATGGCAACGAGCAGATGCAGGAGCTTGCCGCCCTGGGAAAAGAGATTCACGCCCGGCTGGAAAAGATGCGCCGTGAATACGAGGAGCAAAGCAAATGAGGGAGAAGGAATACCGCTATGCATCCGCCGCCCACAACGGGCTGTTGTTTCTCAAATCCGTGCCCGGCGTGGCTTTTGGCGACCGGGTCGGCATCCGCGACCAGCACGGCCGGCAACGCAACGGGCAAGTCATTCTCAGCTCGGACGAAGTGGTGATGATACAGGTTCTGGAAGGAACCGATGACCTGAACCTGGACGATACCTGGGTGCGCTTTCTGGAAGAACCTTTTGAAATGCCTCTCTCGCCCGATGTGCTGGGCCGGGTATTCAACGGCATTGGAGAACCCCGGGACGACCGGCCGCCCATTATTTCCCGCCTGCGCCGCAACGTGAACGGCCAGCCCATCAACCCCATTGCCCGCGCCTATCCCCGGGAATTCATTCAAACCGGCATTTCCGCCATCGACGGCCTCAACTCCCTGGTCAGGGGGCAGAAGCTGCCCATCTTTACGGGATCGGGCCTGCCCCACAACAAGCTGGTGGCGCAAATCGTGCGCCAATCGAAGCTGTTGGGGGAAGAATCCCGTTTCGTCGTGGTGTTCGCCGCCATGGGCGTTTCCTATGCGGACGCCGGCTTCTTCCGTGATGATTTTGAATCCAATGGCGTACTCGGCAACGTGGCAATGTTCATCAATCTTGCAGACGATCCGCCCATAGAGCGTCTGATCCTCCCCCGCACGGCCATGACGGCGGCGGAATATCTTGCCTTCGATCAGGATCTGCATGTACTGGTGGTGCTTACTGACATGACCTATTACGCCGAGGCCCTGCGCGAGGTGGCGACCGCCAAGGGCGATGTGCCGACGCGCAAGGGCTACCCCGGTTACCTGTATTCCGACCTGGCGGAAATCTACGAGCGCGCCGGAAGGGTGCGCAACCGCCATGGCTCCATCACCATGGTGCCGGTCGTAAGCATGCCTTCGGACGACATCACCCACCCCATCCCGGACTTGACCGGATACATCACGGAAGGGCAGATCGTGCTTTCCCGGGAGCTGCACAACCAGGACTTGTATCCGCCGGTAAACATTCCCCCCTCCCTGTCGCGCCTGATGAAAGACGGCATCGGCAAGGACGATACCAGGGAAGACCATCCGCGGGTCGCCAGCCAGCTCTACGCCGCTTACGCCAAGGCGCTGGAAGTGCGCAACCTGGCTTCCATCATCGGCCCGGACGAATTGCCCGATCTGGATCGCAAATACTTGCAGTTTGCCGACGGCTTCGAGCAGCATTTTCTGGCGCAGGGCGTGGATGAAGACCGCTCCATCGTGCAAACCCTGAACATCGCCTGGGAGTTGTTGTCCCTGTTGCCCGGCGAGGTATTGTCTCGGGTCAGCGAGGCCGATCTGGCGCGCTATCACCACTGGGATCGCACGACATGAGCCAGCGCCTGCCCATTCCACCCACCCGCAACGCGCTGTTGCAGCTGCGCGCCCAGCTGGAATTTCTCACCACGGGCCATGATTTGCTGGAGCGCAAGCGTGAGCTGTTGACGCGCATGGTGCGCAACCAGCTGAAAACCTACCGGAAACTGCGCGAGGAGGCGGCCGATCTGGTGGACAGCGCCTATCACTGGCTGAGCATCACCCAAATGCGCATGGGCGACCGGATGCTGCGCCAGGCCGGGCTGGGGCTGGCGCCGACGATTCAGGTCAAGATCCTGCCGCGCAGCAATCTTGGCGTGGAATATCCTGCGGTCAACGCCGTGAAATATCCCTTGCAGCCGGTAAGCCTGATGTGGACCGACGCCAGTTTCGACAAGGTGCGCATCCGCCTGGCCGACATGGCAGTGGTGCTGGCGCAGCTGGGAGAGGCGGAAATCGCCCTGCGGCGCATGCTCAATGAACAGCGCAAGACCCAAAAGCGGGTCAATGCATTGAAATACAACATTATCCCCCGCTATCGGGAAACCATTCGCTTCATTCAGGAAACCCTGGAGGAAGAGGAGCGCAACAGCCTGTTTCAAGTAAAGTTATTGCGAGAACAAAGCAATCCCTGAAGTGCTACAATCCGCGGCACAATTGTAATCTCCAGGAGTTTGATGCAATGAAATACTCGTCCATTCTTTTGCCGGCCGCCCTGGTGGCCCTGGTATCCCTGGGCGGCTGTGGCAGCAGCACCCAGGTAAGCTCCCGCGTGACGACCACCACCATGGGGCAGGAGCTGCAGGATCTCGAAGAAAGCTACAAAAAAGGTCTGCTGTCGGAATCCGAGTACAAAAAGGCCCGCAAGTCCATCCTGAAACGCTACCAGTAACCCCGCAATACCGGCAGGAGCCGGCGCAAGGCTGCAATCCGGCAGCCTTGGACAGCTCCTGCCCCGGAACCGCCGTCAGGTCGCCTCCACCGGCAGGCCACAGACATCAGCAGCATCCTCCAGGGCCTCCCGATCCAGCAGGCGCACCTTGCTCCCCCTGATCTCGAGAATATTCTTTGATTTCAAGCTCTTGATAATTCGGGAAAATGTTTCCGGCTTCACCGAAATCCGCGAAGCGATCACATGCTTGGGAATATCCAGCTCGAAATCATCGCAATGCTCGGGGGCACGGGAAAGGATAAAGGCGGCCACCCTGCAGGTGGCGCTGTGCAGGCTCAGGTCATCGATTTCCCGGATCAAAGACCGCAGGCGGAAGCTCATGTCCCCCAGCAAGGCCATGCACAAGTCCACGGAATCACGCAAAATCGCGGAAAAATCTGCTGCATCGATGCTGATCAGCTCCGTTTCGCCCAAAGCCACGGCTCCCACGGGAAAGCGCGGCTGCTCCAGAAACATCAATGCTTCTGCGAAGGTATGACCGGCATCCACCAGCTCGATGATCTTTTCATTGCCGTCCGGCGCCAGGCGAAACAGCTTTATATGCCCTTTCACCACCAAATAAAAACGCGTCGCCGTATCACCCTGTTGAAACAGGGATTCCCCGTCGGCCAGGCTCACGGCTTTGGCCCGGCGCACGACCCGCTCCATTTGCTCGTTCGTAAGCCTATGAAAAATTAAGTGATTTTTTAGCGTATCTAACAAAACATTCACACCCGGAACAATAGTTTAATATATAGTTTTATATCACCATTCCCTCCACAAGCCTGTCTGGGCTTGCGGCCCCTGGTCGCCATCCGTGCTTGATTGACAATCATCAGTATATCAATTGACATGAGTCAAAGCGCTTTTTTAGCACAATGGGCACATTAGTCATACCTAAATTTCATCAAGGGAGACTACTCTAATGGCACAGGCATTTACCAAAGCCATGGCGAGGAACATATTTTACGGGGGAACAGTGTTTTTCTTTCTGGTTCTCCTCGCACTCACGTTCCAGACCCATCGAGAATGGCCAGAGCTCGACAACCGTCAGGCAATCAATGACGTTGTCACCCTGGGCAAGAAAGTGTGGGAGGACAACAATTGCGTTGGCTGCCACAGTCTGCTGGGGGAAGGCGCTTATTTCGCTCCTGAACTCGGTAACGTCTACACGCGCCTCGGCAGCGTGGAAGCGATCAAAGGCTTCATCATGAGCCGCCCCAAAGAAGGAATTCCCGGCCGCCGCAGCATGCCCCAGTTCAACCTCAGCGAGGAGGAGCTCACCGCAATCGCCGAATTCCTGAAATATGTTGCCGGCATTAACACTGCTGGATGGCCGCCGAATATCAAAGGCTAAAGCAACCAGGTTCATTTAGGAGTAACAACCATGAAATATCAATCACAAAAGGTTGCCAAGCTGTATTTCATCGCGGCAATCGGACTCTTTGTGGGGCAGATACTGTTCGGTCTGATCATGGGCATGCAGTATGTCGTCGGGGACTTTCTGTTCCCTGAAATCCCCTTTAACGTAGCACGCATGGTGCATACCAACCTGCTCATCGTATGGCTGCTGTTCGGCTTTATGGGCGCCTCGTACTACCTGGTTCCGGAAGAAGCGGAAACAGAGCTGTTCGCCCCCTGGCTTGCGCACCTGATGTTCTGGGTTTTCCTGGCAGCAGGCGCGGCAACGATTCTTGCCTATCTGCTGGTGCCTTATGCGGCTCTGGCGGAGCTGACCATGAACGATCTGTTACCCACCATGGGTAGAGAGTTCCTGGAACAGCCCACGATCACCAAGATCGGCATCGTCATCGTCGTCCTGGCATTCCTGTTCAACATCGGCATGACCATCCTCAAAGGACGCAAGACCGTGGTGAACCTGGTGCTGCTCATGGGCTTGACCGGCCTGGCCGTATTCTTCCTCTTCGCCTTCTACAACCCCACCAACCTTGTCATGGACAAGTACTACTGGTGGTGGGTAGTGCATCTGTGGGTTGAGGGCGTATGGGAGCTGATCCTTGGCTCTATCCTGGCCTTCATCCTGATCAAGACCACAGGTGTTGACCGCGAGGTCATCGAGAAGTGGCTGTACATCATTATCGCCATGACCCTGATCACCGGCATCGTCGGAATGGGGCATCACTACTACTGGATCGGCGCGCCCGAATTCTGGCAGTGGTGGGGATCCATCTTCTCCGCCCTGGAGCCGATACCCTTCTTCATGATGACCGTGTATGCCTTCAACATGGTGAACAAGCGCCGCCGCAACCATCCCAACAAGGCCGCTGTCCTGTGGGCATTGGGTACCGCGGTAATGGCCTTCCTCGGCGCTGGCGTGTGGGGCTTCCTGCATACCCTGGCTCCCGTGAACTACTATACTCACGGCACCCAGATCACCGCAGCCCACGGCCATATGGCTTTCTACGGCGCTTATGTCATGATCGTTCTCGGTATGATTTCCTACTCCATGCCGCTCATGCGGGGCCGCGAGCTCTGCAACAGTGCGCGTTCCCAGAGTCTGGAAATGTGGTCTTTCTGGCTGATGACCATCTCCATGGTGTTCATCACCCTGTTCCTGACCGCCGCGGGCATCCTGCAGGTCTATCTGCAACGCTTCAGCGACAACCCCATGGACTTCATGGTGGTGCAGGACAAGATCGCCCTGTTCTACTGGCTGCGTGAAATTACTGGCGTCATCTTCCTCATTGGATTGATCGTATATATCGCCAGCTTCTTTATCGGCCAGGACGAACCGGAAGCAACCGTGGAACCGCTTAAATAAGCACCCTCGCAAGGAAGGCGAACCGCTTTCCTTGCGAATTCACATATTCAAGCATAAGGCGGATGAACTATCATCCGCCTTATTCAGTTTTGGGATCACGAAAACCGGATGAACCCCATGGAAAAAAGCAAATGGCCCCCTGGCGATCTGGTGATCTGGATCTTCATCATGGCGGAGCTATTGGTGTTTGGCATCTTCTTTGCCGCCTATGCCTTCACCCGGGCCAATCATGTCGAGCTGTTCAATACCTACCAGGCGACCCTGGACCGAAACGCTGCATTGATCAACACCCTGGCGCTCATCACCAGCAGCTATTTCGTGGTGCGCGCGGTGGCTGCAATCAAAATGGACGACAGCAGGAAATGCTTTCAATGGCTCCTTGCCGCCCTGTTCATGGGCCTGGTCTTTCTGCTCGTCAAGGGCATCGAATACCAGCACCATTTCTCCCAGGGCATCAGTCTGAGCACCAACACCTTCTATATGTTCTACTTGTCCATGACCTTTTTTCATTTCCTGCATGTAATCCTGGGTATGGTTATACTCATAGCCGTTGCCCTCAAGGCGCGCGCCGGCGGCTATTCCGCCCGGCAACATGACGGCGTGGAAACCGGCGCCAGTTACTGGCATATGGTGGATCTGGTATGGATGGTGCTGTTCCCCCTGGTCTATGTGATGAACTGAATATGGCAATTAAAGACAAATACCTCATCCGCCCCTGCACCTGGATCTTCCTGCTGCTCATGGGACTGACTGTCGTGACCTGGTTCATTGGCGTAAACCAGTTTTCCGGCTTGCAGATTTCGTTGATGGCCCTGGGCATCGCCCTGTTGAAAGGACAGCTGATTGGCGATTATTTTATGGGGCTCAGGCAAGTATCGGGATTCTGGCGCTGGGCTGTCGCCATCTGGCTGCTGCTGATAGGATCATTGATCGGCTACGCCTTTTACATGTCAGCGCAATCCTGAGTTCCCGGATTCGCACCAACCCCACAGGAGTACATCTGTTGAGCTCGGAAACTATCCCCTTCTACCTTCCCCAAGGCAACGAATCAGAATTGTTTCAGCAAGCCTGGAGCAATCAATTGCCCGTAATGATCAAGGGCCCCACGGGCTGTGGCAAGACCCGTTTTATCGAACATATGGCGGCCCGTCTTGGCCGCCCCCTGTACACTGTTTCCTGCCATGATGATCTGACGGCCGCCGACCTGGTGGGCCGTCACCTGATTGGCGATCAGGGCACTTTCTGGGTGGACGGCCCCCTCACCCGCGCCGTCAGGGAAGGCGCCATCTGTTACCTGGATGAGGTCGTGGAAGCCCGCAAGGACACCACCGTGGTCATTCATCCCCTGACCGACGACCGGCGCATCCTGCCCATCGAACGCACCGGCGAGACCCTCAAGGCTCCAAATGAGTTTATGCTGGTGGTCTCCTACAATCCGGGCTATCAAAACATCCTCAAGGGAATGAAACCATCCACCCGGCAACGCTTCGTCGGCATGACCTTCGACTTCCCCACCCCGGCGCTGGAACAGGAAATCATCCAGCGCGAGACCGGCATCGACGAGAAGACCGCCCAGGCGCTGGTAAAGCTGGCCACGGCCCTGCGGGTGCTCAAAGATCATGATCTGGAAGAAGCCGCCTCCACCCGCCTGTTGATCTATGCCGCCCGACTGATAAAGAGCGGCATGAACGCCAGTGAATCCTGTCTCGCCGCCATGGCCGAACCCCTGACCGACGACCTGGAGACCCGCAGCGCCTTGATGGAAGTCATCAACATCAGCCTGCCCCGAAGCCAGTGAATCCCGAATCGACAGGCCATGAAGATGCACTCCCGCCGAGCAATGGAATGAAGCCATGACCAAGACCGTTGCCGAGCTCCTCGAACTGGTGGAAATGGAAGAGCATGTTGGAAGCTGGTGGCATAATTTCATCACCAAACACAGCGAGCAGCGTTTTCCCGAGGCCGCCGTATGCCTGAGCGACATTCAGCATCTCCTTGGCATCTGGTTTCGCGCCCTGGGCGGCGATGGCGGCCTGGAAATTACCGGGGCCGACGCCACTTCCATCAGCTCCCGCCGCACCATGCTGCAACGCGTGGCGGGCACCCACAGGAAAACCGAGCTGGCATGGCGGGATGAAAACGCCCTGCGCCTGCCGCCGCTGATCGATTATTTCCCCAGCAAGGAATTGAACCGCGATCTCTATCTATGGCTGGGGGCCCTGGCCGCCATGGAGAGCGACACACAGGAAGAGGCCTGGTTTGCGCACAATCAGAACCTTACCCGGGCGGCGCTGCGCCAATACCCCGGACTGCGGGACAAGTACCTGCAACTGGTGGAGGCGCATCTGGAACAGCGCGCCAGCGGCAGATGGCCCGCCGACGAGATCGCCCAGGAACAGGCCATACGCCGGGCGCTGGTGGAGCCGGGGAGCATGGATCGCCTGCCACCCGCCAGACGCATGCCGCTACCCGTCCCCCTGTGGCTGCATCCCAACCCGCCCCAGGCCGCCAGCATGCCGGGGCACGAACCCCCGGAAGACGGCCAGTCCGGCAGCAGCGCCAAGGAACTCGAAGAAGTCCAGCGCAAACAAACCGAACAGACACAATCCCAGGAGGAAGAACGCGGCATGGTCACCGTGCGCATGGAAAACATCTTCTCCTGGGCGGAGCATGTCAATGTGGATCGCAGCACGGAGGACGAGGAAAACGAAGAACGCGCCGATGACGTGGCGCGGGACCTGGACAAGGTCAGTGTTTCCCGTAACGGCAAGGCGCCAAAAACAAAAATAAAGTTCGACCTCGACCTGCCTTCCGAGTCGGAAGATGACGAGATCGTCAGCGACGACATGATGCTCCCCGAATGGGACTGGAAAAAACGCCAGCTGATTCCCGATCATTGCCGCATCATCGAACTGGTGGCCAAAGACGCGCCCGCCCTGCCTCTCCCCGGCCGCCTGCACAAAACCGCCGCCAAGCTGCGCAGCCAGTTTCAGGCCCTGGCGCCCGCCCGCGTCTGGCACCGCGCCCGTCCGGATGGCGAGGAAGTGGATCTGGACGCCTATCTGCGTTACCGCACGGACCGGGCCAGCGGCTGCAATGTGGCCGCTGACAACCTGTACCGGCAAATGGACGCCGGCGCGCGGGATCTTGCCTGCCTGCTCCTTGCCGATCTGTCCCTGTCCACGGACACCTGGGTGAACAACCACGCAAGGGTGCTGGACGTGATCCAGGACAGCCTGTACCTGTTCGCCGAAAGCCTGGCCGCCACCGGCGATGAATTCGGCATCTACGGCTTCACCTCACGCAAGCGCGACCCCATCCGCATCCAC
>JAMOMB010000014.1 GCA_027068795.1 Sedimenticola sp.
GAAGCGAACCTGCGTATCAAACAGTCAGGTTCGACGAATTTGCCGGGAGCAAATTCGAACACGCGCAGCGTGGCCCCGCAGGGGAGAGCCCCAGGGATGGGGCGAATCATCCTGCCGGGCGTGCCAAATACGCAAAGTTTATGGTGGATGTAGCTCAGTTGGTAGAGTCCCGGATTGTGATTCCGGTTGTCGCGGGTTCAAGCCCCGTCATCCACCCCATACAAAAAAAGGTTTGCCGCTTGCGGCAAACCTTTTTGTTTTTTGTCTGCAGATTATATTTGTGTCTACCGCGCTTTCTTCTGGAAGCCGAGATATGCAAAAACGGCGATGGACGTCCAGATGGTCGTTCTTAATGTCATGGCGACGACTGTACGGGTTTCGTATGCGCCTCCGTTGAGCACATGCAGCCCAAAAAGAAGGAATACCAGGGCCGTGGAAGCTGCAATAAAGAGGGACAGCCACATGGCCCATGTTTTCCTCATCAGCAGGCCGGCGCCGGCGGCGAGATAGGCAAACCCCATAAGGAAATTGAACCAGAGTACGAACGGGACATAATGGCCTGCTTCTTTTCGGGCAAGGCCGTCGATAAACAATACCGATCCGCCGGATTTGAGAGTAAGCAGACCAAAGACTATAGCGACGGTCGCTGCTGTCCATATGCCAATATTTCCACCTGATTTGTTGATTGTCATTGGTGTATTTCCTTTACCGGGTCAATAATGCTGTAGGTTGGCATAGCCCATGTTGTAACCCTGGGCATTGTTTTTTCCTTTGCGGCGTTTTTTGCCTGCGCCGTTGCCGTCCTTTTTTCTGTGACGGCTTTTTTTGCCGGATTCATTATTTTGGCTGATTTTGTCTTGCTGGCGCATTTCGTTCATCGATTGCAGCAGTTTTCGCTCTTCGTCACTCATGGAGGCCATTCTGCGCTGCAATTCAGCATGATAGCTATAACTGTTGGGATTTTCCTGGGGCGCCGGTGTGGTTTGTGGGTACGCATCAACCTGTTCTGCTGCTGGTGAAAAACTTATGGAGCCTGCAGTCAAGGCAAGAATTCCAAAGGCTTTGTTCAGGAAAGATCTCATGGTGCGCTCCTCTTTGAATACAATTGTGTCGGACGGGACAATCCAATACTCTAGGCGCGACCTGTTACGCGGTTATTTCCGCACAAAGAGAAACTATTTCAAGTTGTTACCATGGGTTGCTAGCTTCCCTGTTCAGGGTTTTCTCATGCAGCGCGCGATCCAGTCTGCGTCAATGGGAAGGCCGTTGTCGATGTCGTATTGGAGCGTGCGCATGGCGCCGTTGTCATCCTTTATATTCAATGTATAGACGGCGCGACCACAGCGGCTTTCCAGTTTGCTGGAAACAATGGTTCCCGGTTCCTGGTCTTTGATCTGTTCGTGAATCGTTGTTTTCATGCTTGCCCGGTGCAGGCGGGTGGATTCGATGTGCCCGATTTCCTTGTACAGCCACAGCCCGACAAAAATCAGCGCAGCAGTGGTGATAATCAGGAAAATTCCTGGTTTGTTTTTCAGCATGATCGTGTGGCTTCCTGGGTTATGGGTTCTTGTTGCCGGGGGGGAGCAAATGATGAGACAAGCTGCTCAATCACTCATATTACGCCCCTCGTCAAACCGGCCTTTTTCCGCCTGTGCATGACATGCGGTGCAATTGCTGAAGGAGCGTATTTCGGGATTGCCGCTCACATGTTGCTCTGGTATGTCCTGGTGCCTGTGGCGAAAATACGGCAGTTCGCTGATGCGCACGGGTATGCCCTTTATGTTGCGAATCATCTGGTTGCTGACCTGGTAGTCTACGCGCCCCGCTGCGCCATTGAGCAGGTAGTTGATGATGGTTTTCCAGTGTGCTTTCGGGATTTTCACGTTCTCGCCGAAATGGTCGCCCAGTGTTGTCATCAATCTTTCCCAGGAATGCGGCGGCAGCAAGCCGGGAGGATAGGCCATATGGCAACTTCCGCATTCCTGACGATAGGATTCGTCTGTTACCGGCGCCACGCCAGGTTTGGAATTGCTTCCCCAGGGAACGCTGAAAGCCTCCTCGTCTGCAAGTGCGGTTGCGCTGAGTCCTGCTGTGATCACAAGTATCGCGCCGGAAGCGGCTGCCATGGCATGTTTCATTTTCATTTCCTCCTTCCGAGTTGATCAGATGCGGTTTCCTGGCGACACAGCCTAATGCCACAATATGAAATCAGGCTGAATATACCGCAATATGGGTGGAATTGGATGGGAAACGGTCGCGGGACAACAGGACTTGCAGTCCCCAGGGAATTCCCGTTCTGCCGGCTGGCTGCTTCAAGTTGGGCAACCCTGGCCGAAAAACGCTAGAATACGCTCCCTTAGCGGAGCCGTATTCCTTTATTGGAGAAAAACCCATGTTCAAGAAATCCATGCAGATCGCCGGGTATGATGATGACCTGTGGGCCGCCATTCAGGCAGAAGAAACCCGTCAGGAAGAGCATATCGAACTGATTGCTTCCGAAAACTATACCAGCCCCCGGGTCATGCAGGCGCAGGGTTCGGTGCTGACCAACAAGTATGCTGAGGGTTACCCCCACAAGCGCTACTATGGCGGTTGCGAGAACGTGGATGTGGTGGAGCAGTTGGCCATCGACCGCGCCAAGGCGCTGTTTGCTGCGGATTATGCCAATGTGCAGCCCCATTCCGGCTCCCAGGCCAATGCCGCCGTATACATGGCTCTGTGTCAGCCGGGTGATACGATCCTGGGCATGGCCCTGGCCGATGGCGGTCATTTGACCCATGGCGCCAAGCCCAATTTCTCCGGCAAGATCTACCATGCGGTGCAATATGGCCTGAATGCGGAAACCGGCGAGATCGACTATGCACAGGTGGAAGCCCTGGCCAAAGAGCACCAGCCGAAAATGATCGTGGCCGGATTCTCTGCCTATTCCCGCATCGTGGACTGGCAGCGTTTCCGCGAGATTGCCGATGCCGTTGGCGCCTACCTGTTCGTGGATATGGCCCATGTGGCCGGCCTCATCGCCGTGGGTGAATACCCCAGTCCGGTGCAGATTGCCGATGTCACCACCACTACCACACACAAAACCCTGCGTGGTCCCCGGGGGGGGTTGATCCTGGCCAAGGCCAATGAGGAAATCGAGAAGAAGCTCAATTCCGTGGTGTTCCCCGGCACTCAGGGCGGCCCCCTGATGCATGTCATTGCGGGCAAGGCCGTGGCCTTCAAGGAAGCCATGGAGCCGGAGTTCAAGACCTACCAGCAACAGGTGAAAAAGAACGCCCAGGCCATGGCCAGGGTATTCATGGATCGCGGCTATGATGTGGTTTCCAAGGGCACCGATGACCATCTGTTTCTGGTGAGCTTTATCGAGGCGGGATTGACCGGCAAGGATGTGGACGCCTGGCTGGGCAAGGCGAATATCACCGTGAACATGAATGCCGTGCCCAATGATCCCCAGTCGCCGTTTATCACCTCCGGCATCCGCGTGGGCACGCCGGCCATCACCACCCGCGGCTTTGGCGAGCAGGAATCCATGGAGCTGGCGGGCTGGATGTGTGATGTTATCGACGCCAAGGGCGATGAAACCGTGATCGCCCAGGTGAAGGAAATGGCGCTGGATATCTGTAAGCGCCTGCCGGTTTACGGCGATTGAGGGATGCGCTGTCCTTTCTGCAATGCCCGAGACACCAAGGTCATCGACTCCCGCGCAGCGGGGGAAGGCGACCAGGTGCGGCGGCGGCGCGAATGCATCGAATGCCGTGAGCGTTTCACCACCTATGAAAAGGTGGAACTGAACCTGCCGCGGGTGGTGAAATCCGATGGCAGCCGCGTCTCCTTCGATGACATGAAGCTGCGTCTGGGCATGCTTCGCGCCCTGGAGAAACGCCCGGTGAGCACGGATGAGCTGGAGGCCGCCATCAGCCGCATCACCCGTAACCTCATGGCGCCGGGAGATCCGGAAGTGCCCACGGAACGTATTGGCGAGCTGGTCATGGAGGAACTCAAGGGCTTGGACCAGGTGGCCTATGTGCGCTTTGCTTCCGTGTACCGGCAGTTTCAGGATGTGCAGGCCTTCCGCGAGGAAGTCGAGCGACTGGAACAGCAGCCTGATCCCGAGGCGCTGCGCAAGCAGTTGAACCTGCTGGGCAAGGAGTAGGCCGGACGCGGCGTAATGTGCCCAACCTGCGGTACAATCGCTCCATGAACTTTTCCCTAGATGATCACCGCCACATGGCGGGAGCCATCCAGCTGGCCTGGAAGGGGCTGTATACTACAAATCCCAATCCCCGCGTGGGCTGCGTACTGGTCAATAATGGCGAGATCG
>JAMOMB010000015.1 GCA_027068795.1 Sedimenticola sp.
TTTGAGCGAGCAGTCCATCCATCAGCTGCGCAAGCAGGTCAAACGGGAATATGCAGCCCAGCTGGATGCCTTGCTGATGGCCGTGGATCTGGAAGGGATTGCCGTCCGCAAACACTTGCCGAGAAGCGACAACCCTTCCCGGGCCATCATAAAACTGGTGAAGAACAATGACATCGATTTACTGGTCATGGGCACAGTTTGCCGAACCGGCATCGCCGGCTTCTTCATCGGCAACACGGCGGAAAAGGTGTTGAGCGAGGCCGATTGCTCCGTATTGACAGTCAAGCCGGAAAGCTTCGTTACGCCAGTAAGGCTAGAAGAATCGTAAACCAGCAGGGTTTGGCCGGCATGGGGGATGCATCAGGGCAATCTTTCCATTCTTTCTTGCAGGCGGCGCATTGCCTGCTGTGCGTTTTCCAGCTCCTTCAACAGTTCATCGCGCGAGCTTGGCTGGCGCAAATCCGCCAGGCGCTCCGCCTTGGCTTCTTCCAGGTTATTGATCACCACGGCGATAAACAGGTTGATGATGACAAAGGTGCCCATCACCACGAAGCTGACAAAATAGGCCCAGGCCCAGGGCTGCGCCTCCATTGCCGTATACATGACATCGGTCCAGTCTTCCAGGGTGACTACGCGGAACAGCGTCAGCAATGACAGGCCCAGTGATCCCCAGTGCTGGGGGTCGTGCTGGTGAAACAGATGAAAACCCGCGATGGCGTAGATATAGAAGATGATCGACATCAGCAGAATGATGTTGCCCATGCTCGGGATGCTGCGCATGAGGGTGGCGACGATGAGGCGCAGCTCCGGAATGGTGGAGATCAGACGCAATACCCGCAGCAGGCGGGCGAGGCGGGCGACCATGGCCAGCTCGCCTGTAGCCGGCACTAAAGACAGCACGATTACACTGAAGTCAAACAGGTTCCATCCGTTGCCGAAGTACAGCTGCAAACGTGGCGCCACGGCGCTAATCTTGAGCAGTGCCTCGATGATGAATGCCGCCAGGATCAGTTGGTGGCCAAGTGCAAACCATCCGCCGAACCTGCTTTCCAGTGCGGCGTCCGTCTCCAAACCGAGAATCAGTGCATTGAGCAGAATCAGGCCGATGATTGTGCGCTCGAATAGCGCCGCCCCGACCAGCTTGCGGCTGAATTGCTGCCATGAATGGAATATCTTGTGCATGTTTTAGCCCTTGTTGACTTGGCAATCAAGTGGTGTATCTTCAAGGTTTCAAATCTCAATTTCAAATGGATTTTGAAGCCTGAAAATGTGCGCGGCATTGCCGGGTAAACGATGTGGATTTTCGTTGCCGGACAAAACAAACAGCGTCAACGGACAACATGGCTGAAGGCGGGCTTGGCGCCGGATGAGCAATAAGCGGGTGTAAGCGGATCATGATCTCGACATTCAGCGATGTCTTTACCGAAATCGCCGTTTTGCTGCTGTTGGCCGCGGTAATCGGCGCTATTGGGGTGCGTTTGCGGCAACCGTTGATCGTCGCCTTCATTGCAGTGGGCATTCTGGTGGGGCCGTCGGTGCTCGGCTGGGTGTCGGCCAACGACCAGGTCGATCTGCTGGCCAAACTGGGTATTGCCCTGCTGTTGTTCGTGGTGGGGCTGAAACTGGATCTGCATATCATCCGCACCATGGGGCCGGTGGCGCTGGCCACCGGGCTGGGGCAGGTGATCTTCACCTCCGTGGTGGGTTATTTTATTGCCATCGCCCTGGGGATGGCCCCGGTGACCGCCCTGTATGTGGCGGTAGCGCTGACCTTCTCCAGCACCATCATCATCGTCAAACTGTTGTCCGACAAACGTGAAGTGGATGCGCTGCATGGACGCATTGCTATTGGTTTCCTCATTATTCAGGATATCGTGGTGGTGCTGGTGATGATCGGTCTCACTGCTCTGGGGGAGGCGGGTGATGCGGTCAGTCTGGGGCGGGAGGCCCTGGAGGTACTGGTCAAGGGCGGGCTGTTCATCGCCGTTATCGGTTTGTTGATGCGCTATGTATTGACGCCGTTGTTGCATCAGCTGGCCCGTTCGCCGGAATTGCTGGTGCTGTTCGCCATTGCCTGGGCGGTGGCCCTGGGCGCAGCGGGCGCGCATCTGGGTTTCAGCAAGGAGGTGGGGGCGTTTCTTGCCGGAGTATCCCTGGCCTCCACGCCCTACCGTGAGGCCATCGGTGCACGTCTGGTGAGTCTGCGTGATTTCCTGTTGCTGTTCTTTTTTATCGATCTGGGTGCCGGGCTGGAGCTGGGCACGCTTGGTGCGCAGGTGATGCCGGCCATTCTCTTGTCATTGTTCGTGCTCATCGGCAATCCTTTGATCGTAATGGCGATCCTGGGATTCATGGGCTACCGCAAGCGCACCGGCTTCCTGGCGGGCTTGACGGTAGCGCAGATCAGCGAGTTTTCCCTGATATTGGGAGCCTTGGGGTTGAGCCTGGGGCATATCGATGCCGATACCATGGGACTCATCACCCTGGTGGGGCTGATTACCATCAGCGCATCGACCTATATGATTCTTTACTCCCATATCCTGTATGAATGGGTGGCTCCCTGGTTGGGTATATTCGAGCGCAAGCAGGCACATCGGGAAAAAACCGGGAATCAAACGGATGTGGAGAACAATATCGATGTCATCCTGTTCGGCATGGGACGATTCGGTTCGGGGATTGCGCAAGAATTGCAACAACGCGGCCGCAGGGTGCTGGGGGTGGATTTCGATCCTGATCTTGTGCGCCGGCAGAACGGCAATGACTATGCGGTACGCTATGGCGATGCGGAAGACCCGGAGTTTCTCGCCACCTTGCCCCTTGACCGGGCTTCCTGGGTGCTGAGCAGCGTGCGGGACTTGTCCATCAGTTTCGCCTTACTGCATGGCTTGCGTGAATACGGTTACAAGGGAAAGGTGGCGGTCACCACCCATTCCCGGAAAAACACTGAAGCGCTGAAAAAGGCGGGGGCGGATTATGTACTGGTGCCCTATGCCGATGCGGCGGCGGAAGCTGTCGATCACCTGTTTAGAGAGGATCAATGAACAGATCCCCAGGCGCTTGTGTGAAGCATCTTGATGGGTTGCGGGTTTGGCTTCCTGGATGGTGCTGGAATATTGGTGTTGACTGTGGGGTAAATGTGTATATAATCATTTTCAGCTTGAAAGTACGTCTTACTATTTATGCACGCCATTTCGAAGTTCCATCTGTAGTTCCTCGTTCTGTTCTTCATAAGTAAACGCAACACTTCTAGCAAAACTGCCTCCATGAGGGGCTTTTATTACTCTTGATTAAATAGGATATTATTATGTCTACTACTACCGGTACCGTTAAATGGTTCAACGAAGCCAAAGGCTTTGGTTTCATCGAGCAGGAAAACGGCCCAGACGTATTTGCTCATTTCAGCGCGATCTCCGGCTCTGGTTTCAAAACCCTGGTTGAAGGCCAGAAAGTCGAGTTCACCGTGACTCAGGGTCAGAAAGGCCCTCAGGCGGAGAATATCGTAGCGCTCTAAATTAACCAGATCGCAAGCTGGGCGGCTTGTTTGCCGGTCAGTCAGATCCTTTGCTTTTACTGGAGTAAAGGGAAAAAGCGGAACCATTGGTTTCGCTTTTTTTATGGCTGCTCAAAACTGTCTTCGAAAATGCGGGCGACAACCGGGCGGCGGTTTTTTATCAGGCGCACGAAACGCACTTCCAGATCTTCAGTCCCGCCGTTGAAAATACGGAAATCCGCTGCATTTTCGAGCTGGTTGCTGAACCGGGCGCCGGGCAAATCGATACTGGCGGTTCTTACCTGGCCGCTGTTCCGGCGGCCGACCGGATCGCTGGAAACAACATGCTGGCCATCCGAATATTCTATCCACCAGTTGCTGTTGCCCTTGTCCACATAGGTGACCTTCAATTGCCATTGTTGCTGATGGTCGCTGGTGAACAGGTCATCAGCAAAAAAGTACATATAGTCCTGCCCATTGGCATGGTCGGTAAGCCGCCCTTCCCAGGATTCGCCGTTGTCCGGATCGATTTCATTCATGTGATGATCGGTGCCGCGGCGGGTATGGCCGTTTGCGCCGACATCTTTCTGCACCAGCCAGCGTTCCAGGTTGCGAATCCAGGGCGCGCCATTCCAACTGTGGCTGTCATCATATGTCCAGTATTTGTCCTGGGCGGTGCGTAACGCCACCCAGGCGTCGGCGCTGTTGTGCCGTTGCTTTCCCAGGGAGTTCCGCACCCAGTCC
>JAMOMB010000016.1 GCA_027068795.1 Sedimenticola sp.
TAATACAGAATGGATTTGGGCAGATCGTCCAGCCCCACGATGACCGTCGCGCCCGTGGTGGTGAGGCCGGATATGGATTCGAAAAACGCATCGGTAATGGACAAATGGGGGTATTCGGCCAGGGCGAAAGGCAGGGCGCCGGTGGCGGAAAGCACGGTCCAGAACATCACCACCACCACAAAGCCGTCCCGCAGGCGCAGCTCCCGGTGCTGATGGCGAACCGGCAGCCAACTCAGGGCGCCCACGGTCAGGGTGATGCCAAACGCCACCAGAAACGCCAGATAGGCGCCATCGTCGTACCCCAGGGAGACGAACAAGGGCGGCAGCATGGTGGCGCTGAACAACATCAGCAGCAGCCCCAAGATGCGTTGCACGACGAACAGATGCATGCAGGATTACTCCGGTTCCGCCCGCTTCACAGGAAGGTGATTCCAACCTGAAACAGCTTTTCCACATCGATGATGCGCCGCTTGTCCACCAGAAACAGAATCACATGGTCTTCCGACTGGATAACGGTGTCGTGGTGGGCGATGATCACTTCCTCGCCCCGCACGATGGCGCCGATACTGGTGCCCTTGGGCAGCTTGAGGGCGCCAATGGCTCTCCCCACCACCCGGGATGAATTGCTGTCGCCATGGGCGATGGCCTCGATGGCCTCGGCCGCGCCCCGGCGCAGGGAATGCACCATCACCACATCCCCGCGGCGCACATGGGTGAGCAGGGTGCCGATGGTGGCCTGCTGCGGCGAGATGGCCACGTCGATACTGCCCGCTTCCACCAGATCCACATAGGAAGCCCGGTTGATCAGGGCCATGACATTCTTCGCGCCCAGGCGTTTGGCCAGCATGGAGGAAAGAATATTGGCCTCGTCGTCGTTGGTGACTGCGCAGAAGACGTCCGTCTCTTCGATGTTTTCTTCCAGCAACAGATCCTCATCCGCCGCATCGCCATGCAACACGATGGTATGGCGCAGATGCTCGGCCGCCCGCGCCGCACGCCCGGCATCCCGTTCGATGATCTTCACCCGGTAGTCCTTTTCCAGGCGTTCCGCCAGACGGCGGCCGATGTTGCCGCCACCGGCAAAAATCAGCTTGCGGTGGGGTTTTTCCTCGCGCCGCAATTCCTTCAGCACCGCCGGAATGCTTTCCGCCGCCGCAACGAAGAACACTTCATCCCCTTCTTCGAGGATGGTATCCCCCTCGGGCTGGATGGCCTGGCCTTCCCGGTAGATGGCGGCCACCCGGGCCTCGCCGCCATGCAGATGCTGGTTCAGCTCGCGCAACTCCTGCCCCACCAGTGGCCCGCCCTCATAGGCGCGCACCGCCACCAGCTGCACCAGGCCCCCGGCAAAATCCAGCACCTGCAGGGCGCCGGGATATTTCAACAGGCGCTGAATGTACTCCGTGACCAGTTGCTCCGGACTGATCAGCACGTCGATGGGCAGCCCGCGCTGGCTGAACAGGGAGGGAAACTTGTTGTACGCCGGCGCCCGCACCCGGGCGATCTTGCGCGGAGTGTGAAACAGGGTCCAGGCGACCTGGCAGGCGACCATATTGGTTTCGTCGTTATTGGTCACGGCGATGATCATTTCGGCATCATCGGCGCCCGCCTGGGTGAGCACATCCGGATGCGCCGCATAGCCCTGGATGGTGCGCAGATCCAGCTTGTCCTGCAGGGACTGGAGCAGCCCGGCGTCCCGGTCCACCACGGTAATATCATTGGCTTCGCTGGCGAGATTGATGGCCACGCTGGTGCCCACCTGCCCGGCGCCGAGAATGATGATTTTCATCGCCGATCCTTGATCTCGATGCCGACGCCGCGCAGCTTGCGGTACAGATGAGTGCGTTCCATGCCCACTTCCTGGGCCATTTTGCTCACGTTGCCGTCATGCTTGTCCAGCTGGTATTCGAGATACACCCGCTCGAAATCCTCCCGCGCCTTGCGCAGGGGCTGGTCGAAGGAAATGCCGGGAAGACCGGCCTGCACGGATTCGCTTTTCATTCCCCCCATGGCGGTTTCCACGTCTTCCTGGGTGATCTCGTCGCCAGCGCCCAGAATCAGCACCCTTTGCACCAGGTTGCGCAATTCCAGAATATTGCCGTGCCAGTCATGGTTACGCAGGAGATTCTGCGCGCTGACGCTGAAGTGCCGGTAGGGAAGTTTTTCGTGGGTGACGAAATAGTCCACATAATAGTTGAGCAGTTCCGGCACGTCTTCCCGGTGCTCCCGCAAGGGCGGCACTTCCAGGGGCACCACGTTCAGATGATAGAAAAGATCCTCGCGGAAATTCCCGGCGTTCACTTCCACTTGCAGATCCTTCTGGGTGGCGGCGATGACGCGGATGTCCACCTTCACCGGCTCGCTGCCGCCCACACGCAGAAACTCGCCGGTCTCGAAAGCGCCGGCCAGCTGCGCCTGGGATTCCAGATCCATATCCGCGATTTCATCCAGAAACAAGGTGCCGCCATTGGCTTGTTCCAGACGGCCATAGTGGATTTTGCCGTTCTGTTCGCTGCCGAAGAATTCCAGGGCGAAGTTGCCCTTGGCGGTGGCGCCCACGCTGACATCGATAAAGGGCCGCTCCTTGCGGCTGCTCTGGGCATGCAGGTAGCGGGCAAAGGTTTCCCGCCCGCTGCCGGCCTCGCCGGAGATCAGCACCCAGGTGTCGTGCTGGGCGATGCGCTTGACCTGCTCGCGCAGGCGCTGCATGACCTGGCTGTGCCCCACCGGCTCCATGATGGGGCGGAAATGCCGCCGCAGGCCGACGTTCTCCATCACCAGGCGCTCGGTTTCCAGGGCGCGCTCCACGGTGAGCAGCAGCTTGGCCAGGGACAGGGGCTTTTCCAGGAAGTCGTAGGCTCCCAGACGGGTGGCCTCCACCGCGGTCTCCACCGTGCCATGACCGGACATGATAATCACCGGACAGGGCAAACCATCCCCTTCCGACCATTCCTTGAGCAGGCTGATGCCGTCAATATCCGGCATCCAGATATCCAGCAATATCAGATCCGGACGCCGCTCGCGCAACGCCACCCTCGCCGCCTCCCCGTTCTCCGCCAGGCTTACGCCATAGCCTTCATCTTCCAGGATATCCTTGACCGAGTCCCGGATATCCGGTTCGTCATCCACTACCAGGATGAAAGGTAAACTCATAACCCCCTTGCTCCTTCGATTGCCTGTGCATACTTGGCTGGCAGGCGCAGGACAAGCCTGGCGCCCCCCTGGGTGCGGTTTTCCGCACAAATGCTGCCCCCATGTTCCTCGACGATTTTCTTCACAATCGCCAGCCCCAGACCCGTGCCTTTTTCCTTGCGCGTCACATAGGGCTCAAACAACTGCTCGGTGTCTTCTTCCTGAAAACCGCTGCCATTATCCTCCACCAGGATCTCCAGAAACAACATTTCCTGATCCTGGGGCTGGTAACTGCGGGTGCTGACATGGATTTCCGGTTTTTCAGCACCTTCCTGCGCCTCCTGCGCGTTCTTGATCAGATTATGCACTACCTGGCGGAATCTTACCGGATCGACTTCCACCACCACCCCGGGCGCGCCGGGTTCGAACACCAGGCTGTTGCCGTACAGCGCCAGCACATCCGCCAGAAAATCATCCGCCAGCAGGGGCTGGGCGTCCAGGCGCGAGGGCTTGGCATAGTCGGAAAAGGCATTCACCATGGATTTCATGGCCTCCACCTGGTTGACGATGGTGCGGGTGGCGCTGTCCAGCACCTTTCTGTCGTCTTCCGGCAACTTGTCCAGATATTTGCGGCGCAGGCGCTCCGCGGACAACTGGATGGGCGTCAGGGGATTTTTGATTTCATGGGCCAGGCGCCGCGCCACCTCGCCCCAGGCCGCGTTCCGCTGCGCCTTGACCAGGGTGGTCACGTCATCGAACACCACCACGCAACCGATCTCGCTGCTTTTCATCACTTTCAGGCGGGTATATCCGCAGATCAGGAACTGCCGTCCTTTGGGGCGGTTCAGCACCAGCTCCTTGCGCCAGTCCTGTTCCCCGGCCTCCATGGTGCAGGCGAGCAGCCCGACGAAAGCCTCCAGCTCCGGATAATCTTTGGCCAGCTGGACGAAAGGGCGGCCGATATAACGGGCCACATCCGCACCCAGGATTTGCGCCGCAGCGCGGTTGGCGGTGCGCAGATTGCCGTTCGCATCCACCGCCACCACCCCCGTGGAAAGGTGGTGCAGCACGGCTTCAAGGTATTCACGCTGAAATTCCAGCTCCTGCTTGCTTTGCTCCGCCACATCCCGCGCCTGGGCCAACCGCCGGGTCATGGCGTTGAAGGAGGCCACGAGAAAACCCAGTTCATCATGATACCTGGGCACGGGGATGCGCCCGTCCAGCTCGCCATCGGCGATGGCGCGGGTGCCTTCGGCGATGGCCTGGATGGGAGCGACCATGCGCCGGGAGGTATAGAACGCCGCCCAGACGGCGGCAAACACGCTCACCAACAACACCAGAGACAGGGCCAGAATAAAGCTGAACTTGATGGATTCGCGCAGATAGGCCCGCTGCCGGTAGGCGGCATAGGCGCTCTGCACATTTTCACTCAGCTCGCTGATGCGTTCCGAAGTCGGAAAAATCGCCTGGAAGATCAACCCCCTGGACAGATCCGCCACCAGGGTGCGGATATGCAGTTCAGCGGAATCCCCGTAGGACATGAACTGCACATAGTTCTTGCCGCTCACCACTTGTTGCAGGATCAAAGGATCCGGCGTATTCGGCACCAGTACATCCGGATTGACATGGCTGGAGGCCAGAATCTCTCCCTGGGGAGTGGCCAGGGCGACTTCCGTCGCGCCGGAGCGGCTGCGCAGATCGCTCAGGGCCAGGGTCAGGGCCGTCTGGGAGCTGTCATCGATATTCTCCAGCATTTGCTCCGTATAACGCAGCAGCAGACGCTTGTTCATGTTCAGGGTCGCCTGATTCAGATCCAGGGCGTCCGCCATGGCGGAATCGATCTGCACGTTGAACCAGCTGTCGATGCCCTGCATCAAAAACTGCAGGGAGTAATAGTAGACGATACCGGCGGGGGCGATACCCAGCAGCACAAACATGATCACCATGCGCGCCATGAGCCGCGCCCCGGCTTCGTTGCGCCGGTAGTCGCGCAGCAGACGCGCCAGATTCAGGGTGACGACGATGGAAAGCGTCACCAGACCGATGACGATGAATACCAGCAGGGGAATGAACCAGCGGCTCAGTTCTTCCGATTTCAGTATCGCGCCGCTGAGAAAATGCAGCGCAAACAACAGCAGCAGCAACAACAGGGCCACCGCCCACGCCCCGGATCTCCAGGCCTTCAGGGTTGCAACCGCCATTCGTATACCCTGCTGCTCAAATGCCAGCCGGGGGACAGGTAGGCGCGGGGGCGCAAGGGCAGGGGCAAGGCGCCGATGTCATGGGAGGTTTGCACCTTGACCAGATAAAAAACTCCTTTTTTCAACATCCTGGCGGGAATGATCTTCTTCCCTTTCAGATCCCCCAACGCCACCAGGGCGGCGTCCCGGGTGGCAAAGCGGCGACGAACCTGCGTATCCGCATCCAGCACCTCGTATTCTTCCGCCAGGGGATGGAAACGGAGCTGCCGGCGGATTTTTTTCTTCTTCAGGGCGCTATGCCAGAAGGACGCCTCTTCGGGATCGAGGATCACTTCCGTTTCAAACGTCAGGGGCACGCCGTTATCCAGGGCTTCTTCCATGGTGGGACTGAGCTGGTAGTCCTGCAACAGATCCAGCACGATCCAGCCGTTCTCCTCGCCAATGGCCACGGCTTTGTAGGAAATACCGGCGGCATGGACAGGCGCGAGAAACGCGCCACAGAAGGCCAGCACACAGCAGCGCGCCAGCACCTCAAGCCCCCTGTTTTTCCAGTAATGCGTAATAGAAACCATCTGTCTCCAGCGTGTCCGGCAGTAGCTGCAAGCCGTATTGCGTGCGGATGCCCGCGCGGGATGCAAGCATAACAGCCCCGGCATCTTCATGTTCCTTTAAAAAAGCACCGATCTGTTCATCATTTTCCTGTGGCAGCAACGAACAGGTGGCATACAACATTCTGCCACCCGGCTTCAGCAACAGCCACTGGGCCGCCAGAATATCTTTTTGCCGTTGCGCCAGCGCCTCCACATCTTCGGCCCGGCGCAACAGCTTGATATCCGGGTGCCGTCGCAAGACCCCGGTGGCGGTACAGGGCGCATCCACCAGGATGCGGTCATAGGCGCGTCCGGCCCATGCGCCTTCCGGACGGGAGGCATCCCCGGCGACCAGCCGGGGGCTGAATCCCAGACGCCGCATGTTTTCCTCCACCCGCGCCAGCCGCTGCTCATCCACATCCAGGGCGACCAGCTCCAGGCCCGGCGTATGCTCCAGCAAATGCCCGGTCTTTCCACCCGGCGCGGCGCAGGCGTCAAGCACGCGCATGCCCGGCTGTGCATCCAGTAGCAAGGCAGCCAGCTGCGCGCCCGCATCCTGCACCGAAACCCGCCCTTGGGCAAACCCCGGCAAGCGGGATACCGCCACAGGTTTTTCCAGCATCAGGGCAGTCGAAACACCGGGCACCGGCCGACTCGTCAGCCCCCCCGCCGCCAGTTCAGCTACATATTCGGACAATTCGCAACGCTGCAGGTTCACGCGCAGGGTGAAGGGGGGGCGCTGTTGCAGGCCGTTGAGCACCGCTTCACCCCGCTGCGGCCAGGCCTTGCCCATGGCGTCCACCAGCCAGCGGGGTTGGTTGAAACGAATTTCAGGGGCCGCTTGCTGCTCGATTTTTCCCGTCAGTTGCCGGCCCTCGCGCTGAAAACGCCTGAGGCTGCCATTGATCACGGCCACCGCCCACTTCTTCTTCAGCAACCGCGCCGCGCCCGCGCTCTCGCCAATCGCGGCATGAGCGGGGATACGAGTAAAAACAAGTTGGTACAGACCAGCCAGCAACAGCGCATGAACATCCCGATCCTTTTTTTTCAGCGGCTGGCGAAGCAATTGTCCGGCAAGGGCGTCGAGAAAAAAATATTCCCTGCAGACACCATAGGCCAACTCCGCCAGCAATGCCCGGTCGCGCTCCGCCACTTGCGGCTGATGCGCCCACAGCGCCTCGGTGAGGGAGCGTCCATGCAATACTTCCGCCAGCACCAGGGCGGCCCTGCTGCGGAGAAGTACGCCAGCGTTGCCTTTTCCAAGGTTTCCAGCGGCATCCTGGGCCGGCCTAGCCAAGCAGAATCCCCTGAATGCCCTGGGAATTGATGAAATCCCGGGCCTCCATGGCGCGCTTGCCCGGCATTTGCAGGCGGGTGATGCGCAGCAGGCCCTTGCCGGTGGAAACGTCCACACCGTTGCGGGTGGCGGACATCACCGTACCGGGTTCCGCTGTCATGCCGTCGATGGCATGGGCATCCCAGATGCGCAGATTGGCGTTTTCATAGCGGGTAAAGGCCACCGGCCAGGGGTTGAAGGCGCGCACCTGGCGTTCGATTTCCAGGGCGGGCCTGCTCCAGTCGATTTGCGCTTCCTTCTTTTCCAGCTTGGCCGCGTAGGTGGCCGCCGCGTCCTCTTGCGCAACCGGCTGCAAAGAGCAATCGGCAATCCCCGGCAGCGCCTCCAGCAGCGCCTCCGCCCCCAGCAGGGAAAGCCGGTCATGCAGGCTGCCGCCCGTCTCATCGGCTGCCAGGGCAATGCGCCTGGTCAGATACACCGGGCCGGTATCCAGCCCCTTGTCCATGCGCATGATGCTGATGCCGGTTTCGGCATCGCCCGCCTGTATGGCCCGCTGTATGGGAGCGGCGCCGCGCCAGCGGGGCAGCAGGGAGGCATGGATATTCACGCAGCCGAGGCGTGGAATTTTCAACACGGCCTCTGGCAGCAGCAGGCCATAGGCCACCACCACCATCAGATCCGGCTGCAATGCGCGCAAGGCCTCGATTTCATCGGCTGCTTTCAGGCTGGCCGGCTGGCGCACCGGCACCCCGGCTTCCAGCGCCCGGGTTTTGACCGGCCCCGGTTGCGATTTCCGGCCGCGCCCCGCCGGACGATCCGGCTGGGTGTACACGGCAATCACCTGGTGCTCGGACTCCAGCAGCTTTTGCAACGGCGGCACGGAAAAATCCGGCGTGCCGGCAAAGACGATGCGCAGGGGATCAGGCATCAGATGATTTTCTGCGCGGATTTCTTGGTCACGCCCGCCCCCATTCTCGCTTCCTTCTCCAGTTTCTTGCGAATGCGCTCACGCTTCAGCCTGGAAAGATAGTCCACGAACAGCTTGCCGTGCAGATGATCGATTTCGTGCTGCACGCAAACCGCAAGCAGACCGTCGAGATCACGGACAAACTCGTTTCCATCCCGGTCCAGGGCCTTCATCTTGATTCTTTCCGCCCGCTTGACCTTGTCAAAATAACCGGGAACCGACAGGCAGCCTTCTTCCATCTCTTCTTCGCCCGAGGCCTCGAGAATTTCCGGGTTGATCAACACCAGAGGATCGTCACGCTCTTCGGAAATATCGATGACCACCACCTGGCGCGCCACCCCCACCTGGGTCGCCGCCAGACCGATGCCCGGCGCTTCATACATGGTTTCCAGCATGTCGTCCACCAGCTTCTGTACGGTTTTGTCCACCGTATCGACCGGTTTTGCGCTATTTCTGAGACGCGCATCAGGAAATTTAAGAATATCCAGTATCGCCATGATTACAAATAAGTTCTATAGTAAGTGGAGGAATTGCTGCCGATCCTCATTCTATATTTGAAGATCATCCAGAACAATCTGCAAATGATTTTCAGGATTGGCGCGCAGAATGATCGCCTGAATCCAGGGATTCAGGAGAGGAGGCAAGATCGCGGTACCGTTTCAGGCCCAGACGCCCGCCATGTCGAATCCTGAAGGAACATGCCGGAATATTATGGCATAAACATGAAGCAAGCATTTGACGATAGCGTTGTTTATCGTGAAGAATGGCAAAAACCGCCACATGAACAGGGGGCTCCAGAGATTTAGGCAGAACAAGGGGGATTATGGTTTAAAATGGCCCGGCGAGGCATGCAAACCAGGAAGACCTGTTCATGACTTGCTCGACAGCTCCGCAGGCAACAAACCAACAAGGGAAGCCCAATGAAGAGAATCAGCCATTTTTTTCTTACCGCAATACTGATTGCCGGCATTAGCGGTATCAGCCTGGCGACAGACGATCTCATCAATCCGAAACACCCGGATCGTTATGTGGTGCAAAAAGGCGACACGCTATGGGACATCTCCGCCCGATTCCTGCGCAAGCCCTGGTTGTGGCCGGAAATCTGGCAGGTCAATCCGCAGATCCGGAATCCGCATCTGATCTACCCCGGCGATGAGCTGGAGCTGGTCTATATCGACGGCAAGCCCCGTCTGCGTATCGCCAAGAAAGGCCCTCTCAAGCTGTCTCCGGGCATTCGCTCCCACCCCCTGGGCAGGGCCATTCCCGCCGTTCCCATCGACGCCATCGCCCCCTTCCTCACCCGGCCGCTGGTGGTGGAAAAGCACGGCCTGGAGCACAAGCCCTATCTGGTGGCCTTTGCCGATGAGCACATCGTCGCCGGGGCGGGACAGCGCATCTATGTACGCGACATCCCCACCTGGGAACACAAGAAATTCGACATTCTGCGCGCAGGAAAGGCCTACAAGGACGGCGACACCGGGGAAGTGCTGGGCTATGAGGCCCTGCTCACCGGCATCGGCACCCTGCAACGCACCGGCGACCCGGCAACGGTTTATATCGACGCCACCAAGACCGAGATCCTGCTCGGCGACCGGGTCGTACCCACGGAACCGGAAGCCCTGGCCACGGATTTCTACCCCCACCCGCCCAAACAGGAAGTGAACGGCAACATCATCGCCATGCTCAACGGCTTCAGCCAGATCGGCCAGTATGACATCGTGGTGCTGGATCGCGGTCTTGCCCATGGTGTGGACACGGGCACCGTATTACAGGTAAACAACCGCGGAGAAACCGTCCCCGATCACGTTGCCAGGGAAGCGCGCAACCTGATTCCGGACGTAGCCGAATTCGTCGATGACCGATTCCTCATCCATACCGTAGATGACGAGAAGTGGGCAAAGAAATCCCGCTGGGAAACCGTCACCCTGCCCGACGAGGCTGCTGGCCTGTTGATGGTGTTCCGCAGCTTCGAGCGCGTCAGCTTCGGCATCATCATGCACGCCCAGCGCGCCATGCATGTGCGGGATCGCATCGTCAATCCCTGATTTGTCCGAAGAAGAACTCCGCAACTGGCTGGCGTTGATCCGCCTGCCAGGCGTCGGCCCTGCAACGCTCAATCCCTTGTTGCGCAAGGGGATTACCCCGGCGCAACTCTTGACGCAGCCGCCGCCCCGGCTCAGCGAGCGCATGCGCAATCCCCCCTGGGAACTGGTGGACAAGGATCTGCGCTGGCTGGAAAATCCGGCCAGCCATTTTCTGCCCTGCACCTCTCCCGACTACCCGGAAACCCTGAAGCGCCTGCCGGACGCCCCGCTGGGCCTGTTTGTGCTCGGCCAGGCCCAAAACCTGCGCACCGCGCAGATCGCCATGGTGGGCAGCCGCAATCCCAGCCGGGGCGGCGCACAGACCGCACGGGATTTCGCCCGCCATTTCGCCCGCAGCGGCATTGCCGTCACCAGCGGGCTGGCCATGGGCATCGACACCGCCAGCCACCGTGGCGCCCTGGAAGGCGGCGGCCCCACCCTGGCGGTAACGGCGACAGGGCTGGATCGGGTGTACCCGGCCAGCAACCGGGCGCTGGCCCATGAAATCGCCGGCAACGGCGCGCTGGTATCCGAATTCCCCCCCGGCACCAGCCCCAGGCGCGGGCATTTCCCGCGCCGCAACCGCATTATCAGCGGTCTGTCCCTGGGGGTGCTGGTGGTGGAGGCGGCGCTGAAAAGCGGCTCCCTGATCACCGCCAGACTGGCGGGGGAACAGTCGCGGGAAGTCTTCGCCATCCCCGGCTCCATACACAATCCCCTGGCCAGGGGCTGCCACCGGCTGATCCGCGAAGGCGCCAAGCTGGTGGAAACCGCCGCGGACGTGCTGGAGGAGCTGGCCCCCGGGCTGGAATCCTTCATCCTCGCGCCGGAGCCGGACGGCGCCGAACCCCCTGCTTCGGCCAGACAGGCGGATCCGCAGCGGCAACAGCTCCTGGCGGCCATGGGCTACGACCCGGTTTCCACGGATACATTGGTGGAAAGAACCGGTCTCGCTCCCGAAGCCGTCTCCTCCATGTTATTATTGCTGGAAATGGAGGGCCATGTATCGTCTGAACCCGGAGGCTTGTTCATCCGGGCGCAAACAGACACGGCCTCCTGATGCCAACCAACTCCGGGGCCGAAACCTGTGAACGAAAATCTTATCGATGTTCTTATTTTCATCTATGAAAACTACATGGACGCAGAGACCCAGCCCCAGGATCAGACCCTTCTGGAAGAGGAATTGTCCAAGGCAGGTTTTGAGAAAGACGAAATCAGAAAAGCCTTCGACTGGCTGGACGAACTGGCCTGGCGGCAGGGCGCCATTACCGACGCCGCCTCCAGCACCCGCCAGTCTTCGCGCATCTTCACCTCCTCGGAGCAGCAACGCATCGACCTGGAAACCCGCGGCATGCTGCTGTATCTGGAACAATCCGGCATCCTCGATCCCGTCAGCCGGGAACTGGTGATCGAACGGGCCATGGCCCTGGACACCCCGGAGCTGGAAGCCGATGACGTAAAATGGATCGTGCTGCTGGTATTGCTGAATCAACCCGGCCAGGAAAGCGCCTTTGCCCTGATGGAAGAGCTGATCTACAACGGCAATCCGGAAGTGCTGCATTGAAGCTGGCGGAATCTTGCAAAGCCTGCTGGCCTTGACAGGGCATACCTGCTGACGCATACAATCTACGACCACGCCCGCAAGCCGCGGGCGTTTACCTATGGAATGCTATGAATCTGGTAATCGTTGAATCACCGGCCAAGGCCAAGACCATCAAGAAATATCTGGGCAAGGACTTCGAGGTGCTGGCCTCCTACGGCCATGTGCGCGACCTGGTGCCCAAGGAAGGCGCCGTGGACCCCGAGCATGATTTCCAGATGAAATACCAGCCCATCGAGCGCAACGACAAGCACGTCAAGGCCATCTCCAGCAAGCTGAAGAACGCCGACGCCCTGTATCTGGCCACGGATCCGGATCGCGAGGGAGAAGCCATTTCCTGGCATCTGTACGAATTGCTGAAAAACCGCAAATACCTCAAAAACAAGCCCGTGCACCGGGTGGTGTTCAACGAAATCACGAAAAAAGCGGTGCAGGACGCCATCGCCCACCCCCGGGAACTGTCCATGGATCTGGTGAACGCCCAGCAGGCGCGCCGCGCCCTGGATTATCTGGTGGGTTTCAACCTTTCACCCCTGTTGTGGAAGAAAATCCGCCGCGGCCTCTCCGCCGGCCGAGTGCAAAGCCCCGCCCTGCGCATGATCGTCGAGCGTGAAGAAGAAATCGAAGCCTTCAAGAGCCGCGAGTACTGGACCGTGGAAGCGGATCTGAAAAAGGAAGGCGCGGCATTCAAGGCCAAGCTGGCCCAATATGGCGGCGACAAGGTGGAGCAGTTCACCATCACCGAGGAAAAGCAGGCCCGGGAAGTCGAGAAGACCCTGCTGGAAAAGGCCGGCGGCAAGCTGGATGTGGTCAAGGTTACCAAGAAGCAGCGCCGGCGCAACCCGGCAGCCCCTTTCACCACCTCCACCCTGCAACAGGAAGCGGCGCGCAAGCTGGGCTTCACCACCAACCGCACCATGCGCGTGGCCCAGCAACTCTACGAGGGCGTGGACATCGGCAACGGCGCCGTGGGTCTGATCACCTACATGCGTACCGATTCCGTGACCCTGGCCAATGAAGCCGTGGCAGAGATCCGCGCCTACATCGGCGAGAAATACGGCGAGGACCAGGTGCCGGAGCAGCCACGGGTGTTCAAGACCAAATCCAAGAACGCCCAGGAAGCCCACGAAGCCATCCGGCCCACCTCCATCCTCTATCATCCGAAGGAAATCGCCGCGCATCTGAGCAAGGAACAGGCGAAGCTCTACGAACTGATCTGGAAGCGCACCCTGGCCAGCCAGATGGTGCACGCCACCTTGCACACCGTGGCCGCGGATCTGGCCGCCGGCGAGGGCAACATCTTCCGCGCCAACGGCTCCACCATCGTCAACGCAGGCTTCATGGCGGTGTACCAGGAAGGCCAGGACGACAGGAAAACCAAGGACAGCGACGAAAAGATGCTGCCGCCCCTGAAAGAAGGCGAACAGGTGGATCTGCTGGCCATCCGCCCCGAACAACATTTCACCGAACCGCCCCCGCGCTACAGCGAGGCCAGCCTGGTCAAGGCCCTGGAAGAGCACGGCATCGGCCGCCCTTCCACTTACGCCAGCATCATCTCCACCCTGCAGGACCGCGAATATGTGGAACTGGAGAAAAAACGCTTCTACCCCACGGACGTGGGCCGCGTGGTGAACAAGTTCCTCACCAACTATTTTACCCAGTATGTGGACTACGACTTCACCGCCAAGCTGGAAGACGAGCTGGATGCGGTTTCCCGGGGAGAGGAAGAATGGATTCCCCTGCTGGAAAAATTCTGGAAGCCCTTCAAGGAACGTATCGACCACACCCAGGAAAACGTGCAACGCTCCGACGTCACCCAGGAGAAGATGGACGAGAAATGCCCCAAGTGCGACAGCCCGTTGTCCATCCGCCTGGGCCGCCACGGGCGCTTCATTGGCTGCACCAATTATCCCGAGTGTGACTACACCCGCGACCTCAACGCCGACAAGGCCGAGGCGGAAGCGCCCCAGGAAGTGGGCCGGGACTGCCCGGAATGCGGCGCGCCCCTGATCTTCAAGCGCGGCCGCTACGGCAAGTTCATCGGCTGCTCCGGCTATCCCAAATGCCGCTATATCGAGCCCCTGGAAAAACCCAAAGATACCGGCGTGCCCTGCCCCAAGTGCAACAAGGGCACCCTCATGCAGCGCAAGTCGCGCCGGGGCAAGATCTTCTATTCCTGCTCCACCTATCCCAAGTGCGACTACGCCATCTGGAACGAACCCGTGAGCGAGCCTTGCCCCCAGTGCGGCTGGCCGGTGCTCACCATCAAGACCACCAAGCGCCGGGGCACGGAAAAGGTCTGCCCCCAGCCGGACTGCTCCTTCGCCCAGCCCTATGAGGAGAAGGAAGGCGCTGAAGAGGCCGCGACGGACTGATGCACAGCCCCTTTCAGCTACGCCTGGCGGCCGAAACCCTGCGCAAGGGCGGCGTCCTCGCCTGGCCGACTGAAGCCATCTACGGCATTGGCTGCGACCCGCTCAATGCGCACGCGGTGCAGCGACTTCTGGCCCTGAAACAGCGCCCCCTCACCAAAGGACTGATACTCACGGGAGCCAACTATGAGCAAATTCTGCCCTTCATCCACCCCTTGCCTGGCGAGGGGATGCAACAGGTGCTGAAAAGCTGGCCCGGCCCCCATACCTGGCTTTTGCCCGCCTCGCCGCTTGCGCCTTTCTGGATCACCGGCGGCACCGGCATGGTGGCCGTGCGGGTCACCGCCCACCCCCTTGCACGCGACCTGTGCCTGGCCTTCGGCGGCGCCCTCACCTCCACCAGCGCCAACCGCAGCGGCCACCCGCCAGCGAGAACCCCCCTGGAAGTGCGCCTGCGCTGCCCGGGAACCCATGCCATTCTGCACGGCCCCACAGGAGGACGGCGTCGCCCCACTCCCATCCGCAACGCTCTCAATGGCGAGGTAATACGCCCGTAACCGGCGCTCCGGCCATTCCTGCCGCTACAGGGCGGCATCAACACCCCTGCAGGACAAACCGCCAGGGCCTTCTCTGGTCTTCTTCGCTGGCATAGCCTATGCCGACCCGGGGGGCGGCCATGATGCGCTTCTCCCCGGGCAATGGCGCATCATTCAACCACAGGGCGGCGGATTCCACCGGTCGGGCGTTGAACTCCCGGTCGATGGCCAGGGCCTGACAGAGCTTGCCCGGCCCGTCACAGAGCCGTTTCTCCGCCACGCCGCCGCGCAGTTCCTGCATGATTTCCATGCCCCGAACAGGCCGCAGGGCGCGAATGAGAACGGCCTGGGGATGATCCTGCGCCCCGGTAACGATATTCAGCATGTGGTACATGCCATAGATGAGATAGACATAGTAATGTCCCGCCGCGCCATACATGACCTGGGTACGCGGCGTACGCCCCTTGGCGGCATGGCAGGCGCTGTCCTCTTCTCCCAGATAGGCTTCCGTCTCGACAATGATGCCGCCCAGGATTTCACCGCCATGGCTGCGCAGCAGGGGCTTGCCCAGCAGGTCACGGGCGACGGTTACGGCGTCTCTGGCGAAGAAGTCCCGCGTAAGCCTGCTCATGCCGAAACAACCACCTCGCCATCGACGATCCGGGCGTTTATGCGCTCCAGGCGGTCTCCGGCGCAAGGGCCGCGCACACAATAGCCGTCTTCCGGACGAAACAAGGCGCCATGGGTGGCGCACTGCAAAAAGGCGCCGTCCGGATGGAAAAACTGATCCGGCTGCCATTCCAGATTGATGCCGGTATGCGGACAGCGGTTGCGGTAGACGAAAGCCGCCTCGCCCTTCCGCACCACGATAAGGGAAATCACATCCCCATCGTCCAGTGCCACATCATAGCCACGGGCGCTCTTGTCCTTGAGATCATCCAGCCGGCAGATAACGCGCCCGCTCATATCTCCAGCCCCTCCCTGGCGCACTTGGCCGACGCCAGACTGACGGCATGAGCCAGGATTTTCTCCAGGGGAAGCGCGTTCAGCAGGCCGTCTATGACGCCGGCATTGAACACATCCCCCGCGCCGAGGCTGTCCACCACCCTGACCCGGGGAGCGGGTGCATGGTGGATTTCGTTCCGGGAAGAACGGCACCAGGCCCCGGCCTCTCCCCAGGCAACGAATGCAGGCCGGGAGAACGACTGGCGCTGCAAAAAGTCCCGGGCAAGGGCATAGCCACGGCTTTGCACATAGTTCCGGGAAAACAGCAGCGCATCCGGCAGGCCGAACAACGCCTCGATGCCCTCCCTGGGTTTCTCCACCTCCAGGGAACAGGGAATGCCCGCCTGTTTGGTTTTTTTCAACATGGGACCAAGGGCGGAAACATGCCTGCCTTCAAAATGGATCCAGTCATAGCCGCCAAGCGCAAGCTCGTCGAAGGACGAAAAATCATACTCCGGCAAATCACGGTAGTGCATGATGGTGCGGCTGCCGGTATTTTCACCGAGGGCGATATAGGAGGTTGGCAGCTTGCCCGCAAGAGGGCGTTGCACCGGCGCCAGATCCACTTGGTGCTTGTTCAGATCATCAATGACGATCTGCGCATCCGGCTCTTGGGGCAACAGGCCCGCCCATGCCGTGGAGTGACCGAGCTGGCTGAGTATGACCAGGGTGTTGGTCGCATTTCCCCCGCGCGCCCGGCGCTGCGCCAGTACGCGCACTTCCGCATCTTCATCGGGATAGGAAGCCAGGGTATTGACGATGTCCACAGTGGCTATGCCCACCGCCAGAATACGGGACATGGCGCAGACTACAGACCGCTATCAGCCACTGGCTGCATTGACGAGCAGGGAAATCAGCTCTCCCTTGCCATTGAGCAGGGTATACAGTTCCAGCGCCAGAAGCAGCGCCACCACGCCCAGCAACGCCCCCGTGAGCAATCCCTTGATGAAGGGGCCCCGGGTTACGGCATCGATGCCGAGTACGCCCTGGCGGCGATGCATGCGTTCGTCACGCAGATCCGTGACCTTGGAGCTTTCCACTCCTTCCTGCATGGAATAGAGCGTGTTCTCCAGTTGCTTGCGCGCATTTTCCGCCTCCTGGCGCAGATACTCCGATTCTTCTGCCTCCACCACGGCCTTGTCCAGCTCGCGGCGCAGGCGGTCGATTTCGGAATTTGCATCTTCCAGTTGATCTTCCAGATCCTGCTGGGCCTCCTGCATGGCTTTCAGCCCTTTTTCCCGCTCCTGCAGGGATTCCAGGTATTCATCCAGTTCCTGGCGCGCCGATTCCTGGGAAACCGCATTCAGATCGACATCGTTAAGATCGCTTTGTTGTTCTTTGTTCCTGTTGCTCACCAGACGCTCCGCTTCAGCGGCCTCCCAGCAATGCTTTTTTCAGCTTTCCGGTAACCGGCTCCGCACCCAGCCAGACGCGCAACAAGGCCTGCGCAAAGTCCGCGCCTGCAATTGTCCCCTGTTGCACTCCCTTTATGCTCACGGAAACCCCTTTGCCCGGAGAATACGCCAGAACAACCACATCCCCCTTGTGCAGGGTTGGAAACATGGCCTTGAATCGTTCAAGCCGCTCCGCCAGGGCGCCCCGTTCTGAGGCCGGAGTATTTTCCTCGAAGCCCTCGTCCCAACCCTCATCCAGCTTTTCCTTGCTTACTTCGGAATACAGAAAGTGCATATCGAGACGCCAGGGCTGGTCGGTCTGCAAGATCTTGTCCGCATCCGCCGATGGTGCGGGCAGGTACAGCGCAGCCACATAGATATCGAAGAAAAGCTTTGTCCGCACACCCGCGCCATTGAGCATCAGGGTTTTTCCCTCCACGCTCACCTGTTCGGGGAGGTGGACGCCCTCGACGGTTTTGGCCGCCAATGCTGCGGGCAGCAATCCAATCATCAATACCATTAGCCAGCGCATACAGTCTCCGGTTATTTGTCGCCCTCCCTTGCAGCAAACCGTTCTGGAACGATTTGCGCCAAGGAAGGCGTGTAACGTCATTTATGCACCACTTTCACTGCAAGTTCAACTTGAATAACAGTATTTTCAGGACAAAACAAGACAAAAAAAACCAGCCGCCGCCAAAACCGCCCCTGTAAAGGAGCCTCTTCAGGTCTCCAGCCAGAAAGTCACCGGGCCGTCGTTGATCAAGGATACCTGCATATCTGCGCCAAAACGCCCGCTGGCTACAGGCGCATGGCGGCGGACAGCCTGATCCAGCAGATAGTGGAACAGCCTTCGGCCCTCCTCCGGCGGGGCGGCGCTGGAAAAGCCGGGGCGGGTGCCCTTGCGCGTGTCCGCGGGCAGGGTGAATTGGGGAACCAGCAGCAGGCCGCCGCCCGTATCTTTCAGGCTGCGGTTCATGCGGCCTGCTTCATCGGCGAATACGCGATAGCCGAGCAG
>JAMOMB010000017.1 GCA_027068795.1 Sedimenticola sp.
GCTGTACGCCTGGCCGGAGTACCGTCTCAATTCCGCCCAGCTCGAATGCTACCGGTCCCTGCTGCAGCGCCGGCGGCGCGGCGAACCCCTGGCCTATCTCACCGGCCGCAAGGAGTTCTGGTCGCTGCAGCTGCGCGTCACCCCGGATACCCTCATCCCGCGGCCGGAAACGGAATTGCTGGTGGAAACCGCCCTCGCCCTTCCGGTGAAATCCAAGCAACCCCGGGTGCTGGATCTCGGCACGGGCAGCGGCGCCATCGCCCTGGCCCTGGCCAGCGAACGCCCCCGATGGCGGCTCACCGCCACGGATGCCAGCAGCAAAGCCCTGAAACTGGCGGAAGAAAACGCCCAACGCCATGGCCTGGACAATATCCGCTTTGTCCGCAGTGATTGGTTCCAGGAGATGGAAAGGCGCGCGGAGTATCAGCTGATTCTCAGCAATCCGCCTTATGTTGCAGAAGATGACCCCCATTTGCTTGAGGACGGCCTGCCTCATGAGCCCATAGCCGCCCTGACCGCCGGCGCGGACGGTCTGCGGGATCTGCGCAACATCATCCACAGCGCCCCGGGTTTCCTGCAGCCCGAAGGCTGGTTGCTGGTGGAGCACGGCATGGATCAGGGCGCCGTGGTGCGGCAACTGTTCGAAGAAGCCGGATTCCGCTGTGTCCAGACCCGCCGGGATCTGGAACACCGGGACAGAATCAGCCTCGGATGCTATTCTCCCTGACCATGGACTTGAACGATGAGCAACTCCTGCAATACAGCCGGCAGATCATGTTGCCGCAGTTCGATGTATCCGGCCAGGAACGTCTTCTCAACGCCAGCGCCCTGATCGTGGGACTCGGGGGCCTGGGTTCTCCCGTGGCCATGTATCTGGCGGTCGCAGGGGTGGGCAAACTCATTCTCGCCGATTACGACGAAGTGGATCTGAGCAATCTGCAACGCCAGATCATCCACACCAGAAGCCAGATCGGCAACCGCAAGACCTCATCGGCGCAAGACATGCTTCAGCAGCTCAATCCCGAATGCCAGGTGCAGCTCATCCATGAATGCATGGATGATCAGGCGTTGGATGAAATCATGAGTGGCAGCGATGTGGTTGTAGACTGTACCGACAACTTCAGCAGCCGCTTCGCCATCAATCGCGCCAGTATCCGGCATGAAGTTCCCCTGGTTTCCGGTTCCGCCATCCGCTGGGAAGGCCAGGTGTCGGTGTTCAATGACCGCCCCGGCGCCCCCTGCTATCACTGCCTCTACGGCGACAGCGGCGAGCTGGACAGCAGTTGTAGCGCAAACGGCATTCTGGCGCCTGTTGCAGGCATTATCGGCAGCCTGCAAGCCACCGAAGCCATCAAGCTCCTGAGCGGCGCCGGGGAGGTGCTCAGTGGGCGGCTATTACTGGTTGACGCCCTGGAAATGCAGCTGCGCAGTCTCAAACTCAAGGCCGATCCCCATTGCCCGGCTTGCGGCAATCCGGCATGAGCGGCAAAAGCATGGATCTGCACAAGCTGCGCCAGGACATCATCATCCAGGACGAGCTGCTGGGCCACCCCATGACCTTCCATACCACCTGGGGACTGTTCTCGCCCAAGGCCATCGATGCCGGCACCCATTTGTTGCTCAAACACCTGGAAGTAAAGCCGGATGACAAGGCCATTGACCTGGGCTGCGGCTATGGTCCCCTGGGGCTGGCCATCGCCAAAAGCGCCCCCCGCGGCCACTGCACGCTGGTGGACAAGGACTTCGTCGCCGTGGACTATGCGCGCAAGAACGCCGCGTTGAACGGCATCCATAACGCCGAAGTATTACTGAGCAACGGACTGGATCAACTGCCCCGAAATCAAACCTTCACCCTGGCCGTCACCAATCTCCCCGCCAAAACTGGCAAGGAGCACTACTACCTGTTTTTCAATGACATCAAGAACCGGCTGGAGCCGGGCGGGCGCTTCTATGTGGTGGTCATCACCGGCCTGCGCCAGTTCATCGCCCGCAGTTTTGGGGACATTTTCGGCAACCACAAGAAAATCAAGCAGGGCAAGCACTATACCGTGGCCATGGCGGAAAAACGCTAGCCCCGCATTTGGCTCCCTTATTTAACCCGAATATTTCACCCGGTCACCCCGGGCGTATTCGTGGCAAGGCGCCGCGGCGCCGGCAGGCATTCCCCATCAAGGTGGAGCAATGCCGGCCCCTGCCTGCGCCTGAACAATGCCCCCGTTCATTACCCGGAAGCCGTTGCCAAAGTTGATGAAATAATTGGCTACGAAGGTAACATCACCGCCAGTGGCAACAGTATATCCTTCGGGAACCTGTAGTGAATCACATTCCACTCTCCTGGTATCGGCAACCGTTTCCACCACCAACGTACAGGGATCGGGAAGCGTGATTTGCCAGGGCCCCAGATCCGTGGGATAGATGCGCACGGCGCCTGCTCTGTCTTTGGGTGTGGTGCTGAGCAGCGCGCCTGCGGCCGTGATGGGCGCATTGATGGCGGGTTTGAAGGCTTCGGGCGTGCCTGTCACGCCGGCAACGGGAAAATTGATGAACCAGGAGGGATCAAAATCCGTATCCCTCAGATCAGAGGGCGCAGGCGTGAACCATTCGAAATAGCCGCCGGAAAAAAAGTTTCCCGCAAAACTGTTGCCACCCTCGGTGGTGCTGTCCTGTTCCAGCAGCAGTGTATCGCTCCTTGCCGTTACCCCGGTATCCGAGCGGGAAACCGCCAGCAACACGTTGTTTCGCACGATATTGTTGCTGGAATGGTTAATGAACTGCAGTACATGGCTGCCGCTTTCCCCAATGAACAGGTTATGTTCAACGGTATTGCCTGCCGATCCCAGATTCGGATTGCTGGTTTCCTGCCAAAAGCTGGTGCCATGACGGGTATAGAAGCCGACGATATTGTTGCGGAACACCGAGTTTCGCACCGAGGTCAGGTTTGGACCACTGGTACCGTCGTGAAAATAATTGTTCTCGATGAGGAGGAATTCGGAAATTCCCGCGCCCAGGCCATCGAGGGCACTACCATCGCAAAGAGGATCATCATAGGGGATGCCTTCACCTGCACAGGTGCTGATGGGGTCGGCATTGACCTGGAAATCAGAATTGACGTTATCATAGGTTTCATTGTTGCGCACGATCATCCAGTCACCGCCGTTGGACAGATATATTCCGTGTCCATCGCCACTGCCCGCGCCGTGCGCTACATTGTTTTCCACCACAATCCAGTCCGATCCCCCGGTAAATATGGGATCCCTGTATTGGCTGGAAATGCGGTTATTGAGTATGGCAATGCCTGTTTGATGATCATGGGTGGCATAGCCGCCCACAGCGCGAACACCATAGTCGCCACCTCTCAGGGTAAAACCATCAATGGCTACATGGTCGGCGAATTCCAGGTTGAAGCAGGTTTGCCGGCCGGTGCTGCAGCAATCGATTTCTACTCCGGGTTCGGCTTTCAGGACAACAGGGGCGTCATAGGTGCCGGAGCTGCTGCCATCGAGCTGCCAACATCCCTGGTACTGGCCAGGCAAAAAACGAACTTCCTCCCCTGCAGAAACCTGATTGACGGCATCGCTGACCGACATGGGGCTGGAGAGGCTGCCAATGCCAGTGCCATTGGGGCTTACGAAATAGGTTCGGCTGGGGCTGTATTGCGGGTCGGTGTAATAGCGGTTGAAGCGTTCAGGCGTATTGAAAAAATCTGCTCCCCGATTTAGCACCTCATTGGCCAGAACGCCGGTGCTGGCAAACAAGAGGAGAGCGAGTTGTAAAGCTACTCTGGAAATCACTGGAAGTCCCTGTGTTTGGTCAATGGAACCCGAGATCGGGTTGGATACGATCTTGCGCTGCCTGAGATGGTCTGGTTGCGTCAGGAGTCACCTTAATGACAAGGAAATTGTGCAGTGGTTCCTGCAATTGTCGTTTTCAAGGCAAAAATACCACTTTGGCCACAATGTCTGCATTCCGGTATTGGTTTATCAGGCCTCAAGGTACAATATGGATTTTCCACAGCCCCATTCATCCATGCACCGTTACAGCAAGC
>JAMOMB010000018.1 GCA_027068795.1 Sedimenticola sp.
GGCCACAGGCGTGGATGATACAGCGGAAGTCCTTTGTATTTGTTCGCCACGACCCCGTCAGGCGCCAGCGTCCCGCATTTCTTCCAGACACAGGGCCAGCCCCCGCCGCCAGTGGGGCAGGCGCACGCCGAAAGCCGCCGCCAGGTTATCATTGTCCAGCACGGAATAGGCGGGGCGGGCCGCGGGGGTGGGATACTGTTCCGTGGAAATCGGCTCGAGCACACAATCGTCCAGGGTCTGTTCCAGAATCGCCTGGGCAAACTCATGCCAGCTCGCCTGCCCGGCGGCGGTCAGATGAAATACCCGACCATCATGCCGGCCAAACCGGAACCGGCCCTGGGACGTTTTGCATTGCGCCAGCACCTGTGACGCGGCTTCGGCAATCAAACGCGACCAGGTGGGCGCGCCAAACTGGTCGGCAACCACATTGAGCCGGTCTTTCTCGGCGAAAAGACGCCGCATGGTAAGCAGAAAATTCCTGCCCCTGGCGCCGTAGACCCAGGCAGTGCGCAGGATCAGGTGCTCTGCGCGGGACGCAAACAGGGCCTGCTCGCCGGCAAGCTTGGATTTTCCGTAGATGCTCCTGGGGGCGGGTTCGTCATTCTCCTTCCAGGGCCGATCCGCAATGCCGGAAAATACATAATCGGTGGAAAAATGCAGTACCGGAACATCCAGTTCCGCCCCCAGCCTGCCCATTTCCCCAACCACCTCGGCATTGATGCGATAGGCCAGCTCCGGCTCCGATTCCGCCTGATCGACGGCCGTGTAGGCGGTGGCGTTCACCATCAATGCCGGACGCAACTCCCGCACCAGGGCATCCAGGGCGGCGCCGTCGGTCAGATCCAGGTAATGCTCCGCATTGTCCACGCCAGCCGTGGTCACTTCCCCCAGGGTCGCCAGGCTGCGGCGCAATTCCCAGCCCAGCTGTCCACTATGTCCAAACAACAATATCAGGGGCGTTTCTATCATGGCAGGTACTCGGGCAGGCGTTCTTCGGGAATGTCTTTCAGCATCAGGGCATCCGCATCCTTGTCGGAGAGGCTGGGTTTACCGACGACAGGCCAGTCGATACCGATGTCCTCATCATCCCAGCAAATACTCAGTTCGGTTTCCGGATGATACAGCTCGGTGCATTTGTAGCTGAAAATGGCCTGGTTGCTGGTCACCACATAGCCATGGGCGAAGCCCGGCGGCACCCATAGCTGGCGGCGGGTATCACCGGAAAGGATCACCCCCACCCATTTGCCAAAATGAGGAGAGCCGCGGCGCACGTCCACCGCCACATCGAATACCTCGCCCATGATCACCTGCACCAGCTTGCCCTGGGCATGGGGATGCTGCAGATGCAGGCCGCGCAGAATACCGTGGCTGGACATGGCCATGTTGTCCTGCACGAAAGGACCGGGCACACCGGCCTCGGCATAGCGCTGCTGCTGCCAGGTCTCCATGAACCAGCCGCGCTTGTCGCCATGCACCTCCGGATCGATGATCAACACGCCGGGTATATCGGTTTGGGTAATTTTCATCGGATCATCTCCTGCGCGATTTCCCGCAAATAGCGGCCATAGCCGGTCTTGCCCAGCTCGTCGGCCAGTTCCAGCAATCGTTCATCGTCGATCCAGCCCATGCGCCAGGCGACCTCCTCGGGACAGCATACCTTCAACCCCTGGCGGGATTCCAGGGTCTGGATGAACTGCCCGGCATCCAGCAGGGAATCATGGGTGCCTGTATCCAGCCAGGCCATGCCGCGGCCAAAGACTTCCACATCCAGCTGCCCCTGGTCGAGATAACGCTTGTTCACATCGGTGATCTCCAGTTCGCCGCGGGCTGACGGCTTGATGCTCCGGGCGATATCCACTACCTGGTTGTCATAGAAATACAGGCCGGTAACCGCGTAGCGGGATTTGGGATGTTTCGGCTTTTCTTCCAGGCTCAAGGCGCGAAAATCCCGATCAAATTCCACCACGCCATAGCGCTCGGGATCATGGACCGGATAGGCAAATACCGTGGCGCCCGTCTCGCGGGATGCCGAACGGGTGAGCAAGCCGCCAAATTCATAGCCGTAGAATATGTTGTCCCCCAACACCAGCGCCACCGAATCCTCACCGATGAAATTCTCGCCGATGAGAAAAGCCTGGGCGAGACCTTCGGGCCTGGGTTGTTCGGCGTATTCCAGCGACATTCCCCAGCGGCTGCCGTCGCCCAGCAACTGCCGGAACAGGGGCAGATCATGGGGCGTGGAAATCACCAGCACTTCACGGATGCCCGCCAGCATCAGGGTGCTCAGGGGATAGTAGATCATGGGTTTGTCGTACACGGGCAGCAGCTGCTTGGAGACGCTGCGGGTCACGGGATGCAGGCGCGTGCCGGAACCTCCGGCCAGGACGATGCCTTTCATTCGATCACTCCCAGGCGCTCACCCCGGTAACTGCCATCCAGCACCCGCTGGCACCAGGTATTGTTGCGCAGATACCAGTCCACCGTCTTCATCATGCCGGATTCGAAAGTCTCCTCAGGCGTCCAACCCAGTTCTTTCTCGATCTTGCCCGCATCAATGGCGTAACGCTGGTCATGCCCCGGCCGGTCGGTTACATGGGTGATCAAGTCTTCATAACGGCTGATAGCGCCGGGATGTTCCGGGCATTTCTCATCCAGTATGGCGCACAGGGTCTTGACCACTTCCAGGTTGGTTTTTTCGTTGTGGCCGCCGATGTTGTAGGTTTCGCCCACTCGCCCTTTTTCCAGCACCCGCAGCAGGGCCCGGGCATGGTCGTCCACATACAGCCAGTCGCGGATCTGATCGCCCTTGCCGTAGATAGGCAGCGGCTTGCCCGCCAGGGCATTGAGGATGATCAGGGGCACCAGCTTTTCGGGAAACTGGCAGGGGCCGTAATTGTTGGAGCAGTTGGTGATGAGCACCGGCAGGCCATAGGTCTCGTGCCAGGCGCGCACCATATGGTCGGAAGACGCCTTGCTCGCGGAATAGGGGGAATTGGGCTGGTAGGGCGATTCCTCGGTAAACAGCCCTTCCGCACCCAAGCTGCCGTAGACCTCATCGGTGGAAATATGATGAAAGCGGAAATGCGGCTTCTCCCCATCGCCAAGATCATTCCAGTAGGCGCGGGCCGCTTCCAGCAACACACAGGTGCCGGTAACATTGGTTTCGATAAAGGCCGCCGGGCCGTCGATGGAGCGGTCCACATGGGATTCCGCGGCCAGGTGCATGACGGCATGAGGCTGATGCGCACGGAACACGCGCTGCACTTCGGCAGCATCACAGATATCCACCCGCTCGAATACATAGCGCGGGCTGTCCGCCACCGGCTCCAGGGACTCCAGATTGCCGGCATAGGTCAGCTTGTCCAGATTCACCACGCGGTAATCCGTGTTCCCGATGAGATGGCGAATCAGCGCCGAGCCGATAAAGCCCGCCCCGCCGGTGATCAACAGGGTCTTGTCATTCATTGTTGCGCCTCTGCCTTGGTTACGAGAATATCTTCCATGATCAGATACTGCAGATCCGAGCCATAAAACATGTCGAGGGCGTCTGCCGGCGAGCAGACCATGGGTTCACCGCGCCGGTTCAGGGATGTATTCAGGATCACGCCATTGCCCGTGTGTTTCTCCAATGCCTCGATGAGCGCATAATAGCGTGGGTTGGTTTCCCGGGTCACCACCTGGGCGCGGGCGGTGCCGTCCTCGTGCACCACTTCGGGCACCCGCTCCTTCCAGCCTTCCCCCACGTCGAAGGTGATGGTCATATAGGGCGCGGGGTGGTCGGTTTGCAGCATGTCGGGGGCCACCCGGTCGAGAATGCTGGGACAGAAGGGCCGCCAGCGCTCCCGGTACTTGATCTGCTCGTTGATGCGGTCGGCAATGCCCGGCACATTGGGCGCGCCGAGAATGGAGCGGTTGCCCAGGGCCCGGGGGCCGAACTCCATGCGTCCCTGGAACCAGGCAAGGGGGTTGCCGTCGGCCAGCAGC
>JAMOMB010000019.1 GCA_027068795.1 Sedimenticola sp.
CATGGTATTTGTGGATGGACAGGGAAACAAGGCCGGTCAGATGAAGGAAGCGGAACTGGCGGCCTATTTCCGTGACGGCAGCGCCAAATTCCTTGAAGATGCGCAAGCGCCCCTGATCGACCGGGCCATCAAGAAAATGATGAAAGTGCTCAATGCGCGCATTGTGGGGCCAAAGCTGCAAATGTCGGAATGAATCTGTCCTGCTTGTCTCATTAAGAACCCGCATTCGCGGGTTTTTATGTACAGGGATGTACTGTATGCCGCAAGGAGCCATGGATGGCGGTGCGGCGATTTCAAAAAGGATGTACTGTATGCCGCAAGGAGCCATGGATGGCGGTGCGGCGTTTCTGAAGATGCACTTCCATTTCCAGTATTTCCTGCCGGCATGAAGATCCCGCGCAGGAGCGGTGCATGCCTTTCTTGCCTGTGCCAAAATACTGAAAACAAACGGGAGGCGGATCTGTGGAAAAAGCGGACATTGGATTGATCGGGCTGGCGGTAATGGGGCAGAACCTGGCGCTGAACATGAGCGATCACGGGTTTACGGTGATGGTATACAACCGCACCACGGAACGCATGCAGGAGTTCGTGCAAGGAGCGGCTGCAGGCGCTTCCATTACTGGTGCGGAAACCCTCAAAACTCTGGTTTCCGGCCTGCGAACGCCGAGAAAGATCATGCTCATGGTGCGGGCCGGCAAGGTGGTGGACACGGTGCTCGACGCCTTGCTGCCGCTGCTTGCGCCAGGGGATATGGTCATCGATGGCGGCAACTCCAAGTTCACGGATACGGACAGGCGGGTTGCCTTGCTGGCGGGCAAGGGTATGCATTTTATTGGCTGCGGAGTGTCGGGAGGCGAGGAAGGTGCGCGCCATGGCCCGGCCATCATGCCAGGGGGTGATGAACAGGCCTGGCCGCAGATTCGTTCGCTGCTGCAATCCATCGCGGCCAAGGTGGATGGCGTTCCCTGTTGCCAATGGATCGGCAGTGGCGGTGCAGGGCATTATGTAAAAATGGTGCACAATGGCATCGAATACGGGGATATGCAGCTCATCGCCGAAGCCTATCATTTGATGCGCGAAGGCCTGGGCATGGATATCGACGCCATACAACAGGTATTCGCCCGCTGGAACCAGGGAGTGCTCAATTCCTATCTGGTAGAGATCACAGCGGATATTCTTGCCTACAAGGATAAGGATGGCCAGCCGCTGCTGGACAAAATTCTTGACAGCGCCGGGCAGAAAGGAACGGGCAAGTGGGCCGGTATCAATGCGCTGGAACTCGGAGTGCCCCTGACCCTCATCGGCGAAGCGGTGTTTGCCCGCTGCCTGTCGGCGTTCAAGGAGCAGCGGCAGCAGGCGCAGGAGGTGCTTGGTCTGCCCCGCGCCCGCGTTCAGGAGAATGCCGAAGACATTGTCGATGCCATCGAGCAGGCGCTCTATGCGAGCAAGATCATCTCCTATGCCCAGGGATACATGCTCATGTCGGAAGCGGCGCAAGCCTATGGCTGGAATCTCCACTATGGCGATATCGCCCTGGTGTGGCGGGGTGGTTGTATCATCCGCAGCCGTTTTCTCGATAACATCAAACAGGCCTATGTGCAGGATCCCGGGCTGGACAATCTGTTACTGGACGAGTTTTTTGCGCGGGCCCTGCGCAATGCGGAATCCGCCTGGCGCAAGACCTGCGTGCTGGGCGTGCAGCAGGGTATTCCATTGCCCGCCATGACTGCGGCGCTGTCATTTTTTGACGGCTACCGGCGGGGACGCTTGCCGGCCAACCTGATTCAGGCGCAGCGTGATTATTTTGGCGCCCATACCTATGAGCGTGTGGACAGGCCCAGGGGAGAGTATTTTCACACTGACTGGACCGGGCAGGGAGGCGGTGTTGCATCGGGGCGGTATGATGTTTGACCAGGTTGGCTGCACCTATGTGATTTTCGGCGCTACGGGAAACCTGTCCCGGGAAAAGCTCATGCCGGCGCTCTATCATCTGGATGCCGCCGGGGAGCTGGATGCGGAAACCCGCATCGTCGCCAGCGGCCGCCGGGACTGGGATGATGCGCGTTGCGTACGGGAAGTACGCAGCTGGGTGGAGGCCAAGGCCAGAGATGCCCTGGACGAAGCGGTATTCAAGCGCTTTGCGGCAAGATTGCATTACTTCCGGGGTGATCTTGGCGAGGCCTCCACCTGGCCGGCGCTGAAAGCCTGGTTGAACTCCCGCAGCGATCTTCCTGGCAATATGGCTTTCTACATGGCGATCCGTCCGGCGGAGTTTGGCCTGGTGGTGGAGAATCTCGGCCGCCAGGGTTTGCTGCGGGAAGGAGAATACTGGCGCAGGGTTGTCGTCGAAAAACCCTTTGGCTATGACTTGCAAAGCGCCCAGGCGTTGCAGCAAAACCTCAGCCGGCATCTGCAGGAAGAGCAGATCTACCGTATCGACCACTATCTGGGGAAAAGCACGGTACAGAATGTGCTGGTGTTTCGCTTCGCCAATACCCTCCTGGAGCCTCTGTGGAATCGCAACTATATCGACCATGTGCAGATCACGCATTCGGAAACCGCTGGCGTGGGCAGCCGCGGGGCCTACTATGACGGTAGCGGGGCCATGCGTGACATGATACAGAGTCATCTGCTGCAATTGCTCACCCTGGTGGCCATGGAGCCGCCGGTATCCATGCAAGCGGAAGAATTGCGGGATGAAAAGGTCAAGGTGCTCAAGTCCCTGCGTATCATCGATGAAGAGCAGGTGCCGGAATATGCGTTCCGGGCGCAATACAGCAGTGGCCTGGTGGGTGATTCCCTGGTGAAGTCCTACCTCGAGGAAGACGGCATTCCGCCGGACAGCCGCACCGAAACCTATGCGGCAATGAAACTGTATGTAGACAACTGGCGTTGGCGTGGCGTGCCTTTCTATCTGCGTACAGGCAAGCGTCTGGCGGAGAAACAGTCCATGATCTCCATTTGCTTCCGTCATCCGCCCCAGCAGTTTTTTCGGGATACGAATGTGGGGCCGATGAAGCAAAACTGGATCATGCTGGGTATTCAGCCTTGTGAGTGCATGCGCATGGAAATGACCGTGAAAGAACCGGGGCTGGAGATCCGCACCCGGCAGCGCAGCCTGGACGCCCAGCTGCGCAGCGTCCATGAAGCGCCCATCGACGCCTATGAAGAACTGCTGCTGGATGTCGTCGATGGCGACCGCTCCCTGTTTCTGCGCTATGACGAAGTGGAATGGGCCTGGCGCGCCGTTGATCCGGTGATCCGGCACTGGGAAAAAGACCAGGATCCCATTCCCCTGTATGCAGCAGGGAGCTGGGGGCCGGCAGAAAGCCGCCGGCTGTTCGAAAAGCCGGAGCAGCATTGGCGTCACAGCATGGATCCGGAAGAATGAGCTGGCGGCTGGTGGCGGATGCTGAGGCGGTAGCTACAGCAGCTGTAGAAAAGATTCTCGCTTGTGCAGCGGATGCGATCCGGAAAAAAGGCAGCTTCTCCCTGGTGCTGGCCGGCGGCGGCACCCCCGCCAGGGCATATCGCCTACTGGCGGAACAGGGTCATCCGGATTGGCCGGCCTGGCGGTTCTATTTTGGTGATGAGCGTTGTCTGCCCGCGGATGACCCGGATCGCAACAGCGTCATGGCGGAGCAAAACCTGTTCCGGCATATCCCCGTGCAAAGCGGTCAAATCCGTGTCATTCCGGCGGAACAGGGCGCCGAGGCCGCGGCGGCATCCTATGCAAGGGAAATCGAGACTGTGCTGCCGTTTGATCTGGTGTTGCTGGGCCTGGGCGAAGATGGGCATACGGCATCCCTGTTTCCCGGGCGGGAATACCCGAAGGAGCAACTGGTGGTTGCCGTGCATGACGCCCCCAAGCCGCCGCCGGATCGCGTCAGCCTCAATTATGGCGCGCTGTCGTCAGCGCATGAGCTGTTGTTTCTCGTCAGCGGCCAGGGAAAGGCCGAAGCAGTGCGGCAATGGCGAAACGGAAAAGACATCCCCGCCGCTCGCCTGCCCGGGGCGGAAATACTTGTTGATGAGGCAGCCTGGTGTGAGTAACTGGCAGGTGTATATCATCCATTGCTCGGATGGCAGCTACTACACCGGCATCAGTACGGATGTGCAACGGCGTTTCGAGCAGCACCGCAGCGGCAAGGGTGCGAGATATTTTTACGGGCGTGCGCCGCTGGAAATCGTATACACCGAGTGCTGCGAGAACCGCAGCAGCGCCTTGCGGCGCGAGGCCCAAATCAAGAGTTTCAGCAGAAAACAGAAAATGCAGTTGCTTCGCTCATTTGCGTGAGGCTTGCTGCAATACTTCGCCGCATGCAGTGCAGCGGGTCTGGTGCGATTGCCCGGATACAGCCGGTCAATAACATAGTGCGCCACCTCATGAGGCGGGGTGCGATGGCAGTAGGCATCGAACTGGGCAGCAGCGATTTCCATGTTGTAGCGAATGCAGGGACGGGAGCCGCCGCGATATTGCCCCGCTGCCTGGCCGCGTAAATCAAAGCGCACTTCGGGCATGGAGAATGTCTGTCCGTGGAGTTTTTCAGCCTGGGCGATCCAGCGCTTGGTGACTGCCAGCAATTTCTGTTGTTGCTTGTGGAGAAGGGTGGATGACATTCGGGTAGAATCGGTTATTGGTCCCGCCGCTGATCGGTTTGGCAGTCTGCCGGTTTTTCCTCTGCTTGTCCATGCTGAAGCGGGCGTTTGCTGCAGGTCACGAAACCGGTCGGAGCCAGGATGCAAGCCCGGATGATTGGGTTATGTCGAAGAACCTGGGGCAAACGACAACAAAGCCTCATTCAGAGCGAGCCGGGCGCTCCGGATCAAGGCGCATTGCACAGGGAATGACGCGCCCTTGTCAAGCACGGCAATGCAGGGCCGGTGCATGCCTGAAGCAGCGTTTTGCCGCCTTGCTGCGAACCAGCACAGGACGGCTGAATATGACTTACTATTGTTGCCGGGCAAATGGCAAGACGGATATCATGAAAGGAAAGCCAATACCAATCTGGCAGAATTTCCCCGGGGTGTTTAGGTACGGCTTCCGGCCTCAGCCATTGCTGTTGATTGCCGGGATGTCGGTGCTGCTCTACCTGAGCAGCGGGGGGATTCTGAGCTGGGCGACCTCTGTCATTCTCGATGCGATGCTGTTCAAGTATGCTTTCGTGGTGCTGCAGCAAACGGCCAGGGGGAATATGGATCCGCCTCCTTTGAATCTGGAGGTACTGGCCGGGGACTATGATCTGCCCCTCAAATTCTACGCGCTGATTCTGGCATTCAATATTCTGGTTGGTAGCGATATGCCCCTGGCGGCCCTGGTGGCCTTTGTTGCGCTGGCGGCTTTTCCCGCATCCATCATGGTTCTGGCGCTCAATGAGTCCATTGTGGATGCGTTCAACCCGGTGTTGTTGTGGCGTCTGATCATCCGGGTTGGCTGGTCATATCTGGCGCTTATCGGCTTGCTGTTCATTCTGCAAATTGCTGAATCAAATGCTGTAGGCTTGCTGGCCGGCGGGGTGCACTGGATCTTCTATCACCTGGTTACGGGATATTTTGCCATCCTCACTTTCCATGTCATGGGTTATATCCTCTATCAAAACTATGCGCATGTCGGGCAACCCGTGGATGAAGAGGAAGATGCTGCGGATGCGCGCCTGGCCCATTTTGAAAGCATGATGGCCTTGGGTAACAAGGAGGCCGCCATTGCCGAGCTACAGCAGCTGATTGTTGAATATCCAGATGATTTGGGCATCCATCGTCGTCTGCATCAACTGTGCTTGCTGGAGAGGAAAGGAAAAGATCTGTTTCGCCATGCCCGTAGTTACATGCCGTTGCTGCTCAGGGAGGGGAGAGATGCACAGGCAGCCGAGTTGTATCAGGATTGCCGGGCGCTGGGAGAGAACTGTGCCCCGGATGATGCAGAAGGGTGCTACCGCCTGGGCCGGGCCTTGCGTGGCGCAGGAAAATACCGGGAAGTCATCGATCTGCTCAATGGCCTGCACAAGCGTTTTCCCCGCAGCGACTTTGTTCCCCACGCCTATTTTCTCATGGCAAGAACCTTGAGCGAGTCTCTAAACAAGGATGATCTTGCTGTAAAGGCGTTGCGCTTCATTGTCGACAATTATGCCGGGCACCCGGTACTGCCGGATGTGAAAGCTTACCTGGCCGTATTGCAAACGGATGCGCCATGATCATTATTCCCTTTGATCGCAAGCTGGACTGGCGTAACCCTCCCATTGTCACCCTGGTGCTGATCATTGTAAACATCCTGTGCTTCTTTGTATGGCAATCAGGGGATGATCAACGCTATATGCAAGCCTTGAAATATTATCAGGACTCGGGATTGGGCGAGATCGAATGGTCCCGCTACAGGGAGTACAAGGGTAAACAGGCGGCACTCGATGCCGGGGATGAAACAGAGGAGGATTTTGCCGCCATCTTTCACTACTGGCAGATGATCGAAGACGCGCCTTTTATGCATGAGCTGCTGGCGGAACGGATCATATCTCCCGGGGGCAGGGACTACCCGCAATGGAAGGAAAAACGACAATACTTTGATGAGCTCATGTCCCGGGTGGTGTTCGTCAACTGGGGGCTGCGCACGGCGGCGCCACGCTGGGACAGCCTGCTGGCGCACATGTTTTTGCATGGCGGTTTCATGCACTTGCTGGGAAACATGATCTTCCTGCTGGCAGTGGGGTTTCTGGTGGAAAGAGCAATTGGACATGGGGCATTTCTGCTTTGCTACCTGCTGGTAGGACTGGGGTCGGCCAGCTTTGATTTTCTGTTTCGCCCCGATGAGTTTATTCCCAGCATCGGCGCATCGGGAGCAATAGCCGGGCTGATGGGCATGTACACGGTGCTCTATTGGAAGCGGCGCATTCGGTTTTTCTATTTCATCTTCGTCTATTTCGACTATGTATCCCTGCCCGCCATTGCCCTGCTGCCCCTGTGGGTAGGCAATGAGCTGTTCCAGATTCTTGCCTATCCGGAATCCAATGTGAACTATTTTGCGCACCTGGGCGGATTGTTCAGCGGCGCCCTGGTGGCACTGGCGGTGCGCACATTGCTGCCTTCCTTCAAAGAGGATTTTTTGCGGGAGGAAGATGAGGAAGCAGAGTTCGAACAGGAACTATCGCGGATCCGGGTGCTGTGTGATCAACTGGAATACCGCCGGGCGCTGCCCCTGCTGGTGGAGCTGCATTCCATGCGCCCCGGCAATAGAGCGGCTTTGCTGCTGCTACAGGAAGCGGCGCGTATCGATCCACACGGCGATATTTACCACCAGGCCAGCCAGCGGCTTCTGTCTTTGCCTGCAGTGAATACAGAAGAACAGCGGTTGCGCAGGGAAGTGTTCCGGGAATATATCCGGCATGCCCGGCCAGGCCCCAAATTGGGCCGCAAACTGGTGTGCGAGCTTTTTGAATGGTTTATCGGTATCGGCGCCTTCCGGGAAGCCGAGTTTCTCGCCAAGAGGATGGCCAGAAAACAATGGTCTTGTGAGCGGCAGGCGGAAATGCTGTACCGTCTTGCAGACCTGGCGGCAATGAAGGGTGAGGAGGGAAAGAGTGAATTGTATCGTGAGGCAGCCAATTCCATGTGACCCCGAAAGGTACGATGCCAGGCGATTCTACGGTATCGAATCAATCCGTCGCCCATGGAATACCGAGTAATATCTGGTGTTTCCCGGCGCATGGGAAATGAAGCCGGAAAGTACAAGTACGCTGATGAACAATGCCGCATGGAACTGCGGCTGAACGAAAACCAGTCCCAGCAATACCAGCTTCAGCAAGATGATCTGGCCGCGCAATTGCAATAGCCAGATGCCGTTGTTCCAGATGGAAATCAGCATCATGGCCGTGCCGCTGGCAATGGTCAACAGCAGAAAAGCCTTCCAGTCGAAGTAGTTGCCATCGCCGAGGAAGCCATAGCCGGTTCCCGACAGGCCGATCAGGTGCAGGGTGCGCAGGCTGATATTGATCCAGCGCTGCCCGGGGAAACTACGGGATGATTCGGGAAACAGGAGGGAACGGAATTTCCCCATCAGCCACCCAGAGATGACATATGCCGCAGGGAGACCTTGCTGTTGTCATCATTGAACTCATGGCTGCGGGGCTTGTGGGCAATGGCGTGAAGAATGGTGTTCTTGATCTGCTCGTCGCTGAAGCCCTTGCGCAGGCCGTCGCGCAGGGATACCCGGTCTTCCTGTCCCAAACAGAGCACCAGGTCGCCCTTGGCGGTGAGGCGCACCCGGTTGCAGTCATCGCAAAAGTGGCGGGAGAGCGCACTGATCACGCCCACGCGCACCGGGCCGGAATTCACCTGATAGTAACGGGCGGGTCCAGCGCCCTTGCCGCCCTTGGCGGGGATCAGCTCTTCGCCCAGGTGTTCTTTCAGACGCGCCAGGATTTCCACTGCCGGCATATAGTAATCCGTGCCTGTGATGCCCGCTTCGCCGATGGGCATGGTTTCGATATAACGCAGGTCTGCGCCGCGCTCCAGGGCATAGTCCAGCATGGATTCGATTTCACCGTCGTTCAGGCCGCGCATCACCACCATGTTGATCTTTACCGGGTGCATACCCGCCGCCAGCGCCGCATCGATGCCTTCCAGTACCGGCTGCAGATCCCCGTTGACGGTGATCTTGCGGAAGGTGTCGGGGTCGAGAGAGTCCAGGGAGATGTTGACCCGGCTGACGCCGGCATCCTTGAGTTCCTGCGCCTGCTCGCCCAGCAAATGGGCGTTGCTGGACAGGGAAAGATCACACAGGCCGGGGAGGTCGTTGAGCTGCTCTACGAAATCCAGCAATCCCCGGCGCACCAAAGGCTCGCCGCCGGTGAGGCGCACCTTGTCCACGCCCAGTTCGGTGAACAAACGAATGATGCGGGTCATTTCCTCGAAGGTAAGGAATTCCGATCGCTCTTCCCATTCCATGCCCTGGGAAGGCATGCAGTAAAAGCAGCGGTAGTTGCAACGATCCGTTACCGATACGCGCAGATAACGAATGCTTCTGTTGAAAGGATCGATCAGTCCGGTCATCAACGGCTCCGTAGGGAACAATGCCAGGGGATGGACAAACTGTATCAGCAACAGTTGTTGCTGACCAGTGTTTGCCGGTTTCTGCCAGGGCCTGTCAACACGAAATCCAAGAGGCGCTGTTGCACCGGAAAAAGACGCCCGGCAAGGCGCAGGGAGAGAAGTTTGCTTGTTGCAAAGGAACGAGGAGCAATGCCGAGTGGCGCATTTTCCGGCGCAACCTGCAGGGGTGGAGCTGTTTTTCCATCCAGTGGTGTTATTATTTGTCCCTGTAGTGTCACTATACTTCACTCGTTCCGCCTTGCCGGGTGAAAAAGCAGTCCCGGCAGCGTCTATTGGATTCGTATTAACAGGTTCGAGTCTGTATGCATTGCCGTGATGCCCCGGATGGAAAGAACCAGGTGTTCCCACAAGATTATGTGCCCGCAAGCTGAACGTGTTTGTTTTTCTCTGCCGGAATGGGTAGCTGCTTATGCAGCTTCCTGTTCCGTTATGAAATCCATGCAAGAACGCATGGAGATGGTCATTGAAGCGGCCCGGCAGAACGTGCGAAGGGAAACCGGCGGCCCTTTTGCCGCGGCGGTTTTCGAGTCGGACAGTGGAAAGCTGGTTGCCCTGGGGGTCAACCGGGTGACAACCGAGGGCTTGTCCATGTTGCATGGCGAAATGGTGGCGCTGACATTGGCGCAACACAGGCTGCATCAATATGATCTGGGCGCGCATGGATTGCCTGCCCATGAGCTGGTCACCAGCACCGAGCCTTGCGCCATGTGTCTGGGCGCTGTGTGCTGGTCGGGTGTTACCCGGGTGATCAGCGGCGCTACCGAGGCGGATGCGCGTCTGTTGGGATTTGATGAAGGACCCAAGCCGCAGAACTGGATTCGGGAGCTGGGCCGAAGAGGGATAGACGTGGTGCCGGAAGTATTGCGCGCCGAGGCGGCAGCCGTGCTGGAGGCGTACCGTCAGAAAGGCGGGGTGGTATATAACGCCAGAAATTCCAGGGTTTTTTCGGAGTCAGGCAACTGATTTTGGCATTGGGCTTGCGGTGCTGGAACGTGCTATTGTCTACAAATTGCAACGGCTGCAGCCATTGGGGGGCTGAATTCTGTTCTCGTGTCCAAACCGTACTGATCCATGACCCTGAATGAACTGAAATATATTGTCGCCGTTGCCAGGGCCCGTCATTTCGGGCGGGCGGCGGAGGCCTGCTTCATCAGCCAGCCGACCCTGAGCGTAGCTGTGCGCAAGCTGGAAACCGAGCTGGGGGTGGAGCTGTTTGAAAGACGTCAGGGAGAAGTGACCGTAACCCCCGTGGGCGAGCAGGTCGTGGCCCAGGCCCAGCGGGTGCTGGAAGAGGCGGGGGTTATCAGGGAGATTGTCGAGCACGGCCGGGATCAGCTGGTTGCGCCCTTGCGCATTGGCGCCATCTACACCATTGGGCCGTACCTGTTTCCCCATCTGATCAACGAGCTGACGGAACGGGCGCCGCAAATGCCGCTGATCATCGAGGAGGACTACACTCATGTGCTGGCGGAGAAACTCAAGCAGGGTGAGCTGGACGCCATTCTTATTTCTCTTCCCTTCGAGGAACATGGGATTCTGACCCTGCCCCTGTATGAGGAATCTTTTGTGGCGCTGATTCCCAGCTCTCATGCCCTGAATGAGAAAAAACGCCTGCGTATGGAAGATATCAGTAACGAAAAGGTGCTGCTATTGGGGTCGGGGCACTGTTTTCGGGATCAGGTGCTGGAGGTCTGTCCGGATTGTATTCGCAAGCGCAACCTGGCAGAAGGAACCACCATGGCCGATCTGGAAGGCAGCTCCCTGGAAACCATTCGCTATATGGTGGCCAGCGGCATGGGCGTGACGATTTTGCCCTGCTCGGCTGCGGGCGCCGACCGGTTTTCCCAGCGTCTGGTGAGCATCAAGCGCTTTGCCGACAGCAACCCCAGCCGCCAGGTGGCGCTGGCCTGGCGTAAAAGCTTTCCCAGGCCCCAGGCCATTGACGTGCTGCGCACTGCTGTGCATGCCAGCAAACTTAGTTGTATCAAGCACTTGAAGTGATTTTCTTGTCCATGTCATGTCATAGTTAATCTCTATCGGCTCGATTGTGATTAACAATTTCAACTACATCTCTCGTTTCATCTATAGTTCATAGTTGAGAATGGCAAGTCCATTCCGGAATGTGGAAATACCCGCAAGGGAAGCTGAGCAAGTCGTCATCGGCACAGGCCGGGATCCCGTATTTCAATACGGCTGGGTTCCGGTGCATGCCGGAATGATACAAACGGGCTTGCTTGGGGCTTCCCCAAAGGGTGTTTGTATGTTTCCAATAGTGATTTTATGAGGAGAACTGACATGTCACTGAAAGGTTCAAAAACCGAACAACATTTGAAAGACGCCTTTTCCGGCGAATCCCAGGCCAATCGCCGCTATCTGTATTTTGCCGCCAAGGCGGATGTAGAGGGCTATAACGATGTAGCAGCCGTGTTCCGTTCTACGGCGGAAGGGGAAACCGGCCACGCGCATGGCCATCTGGAGTACCTGGAAGAAACCGGCGATCCGGCTACCGGCCTGCCCATTGGTGGCACTGCAGACAACCTCAAGGCGGCGATTGCCGGTGAAACCCATGAGTACACCGACATGTATCCCGGCATGGCCAAGGATGCCCGCGACGAAGGCTTTGACGAGATCGCTGACTGGTTCGAGACCCTGGCCAAGGCGGAACGTTCCCATGCCAATCGTTTCCAGAAAGCGCTGGATGCCCTGGACAGCTGAATATTGGCTGAAAAATAGCAAACGGGCCGGAATTTCCGGCCCGGTTTCGGTTTGACCGAGGAGGCAGAAGCATGAGCAAGCAACGTGAAGGTAGTCTGGAGGCGCCCACCCGGCATGCCGTGGATTGGAAAAATCCGGATTACTATGACGAAGAAAAACTGCTGACGGAGATGGAGCGGGTGTTCGATATCTGTCATGGATGCCGGCGCTGCGTCAGTCTCTGTCATGCTTTTCCCACCCTGTTTGATCTGGTGGACGAGTCCGACACCATGGAAATGGATGGTGTAGACAAAAAAGATTACTGGAAAGTCGTGGATCACTGCTACTTGTGTGACCTGTGCTTTCTTACCAAATGCCCCTATGTGCCGCCCCATGAATGGAACCTGGATTTTCCGCATCTGATGCTCCAGGCCAAGGCGGTGCATTTCAAGAAACATGGCGCGCCTCTCCGGGACAGGATTCTCTCCGCTACGGATACCGTGCCCAAACTGGCGGGCATCCCCATTGTTGCCGGCGTGGTCAATGCCATGAACGCCAACCAGGGTTTCCGCAAGCTGCTGGAAAAGACCCTGGGCGTGGATCAGGATGCAGTGATTCCCAAATACACCAGCAAGCCGCTGCGCAAGCGCATCCGCCCCAAAGCGAATGTCCAGGGAGAAGCCGCAGGCCGCACCACGGGCAAGGTGGCGCTGTTCGCCACCTGCTACGGCAACAACAACCAGCCGGATATGGGAGAAGATCTTTTCGCGGTATTCGAGCACAACGGCATTCCCGTCACCATTGCCGAGAAAGAGCGCTGCTGCGGCATGCCCAAACTGGAGCTGGGCGACCTGGAAGCTGTTGCCGAAGCCAAGGAGGTGAATATTCCGGCACTGGTGAAAATGATCGACGATGGCTGGGATATCGTTGCTCCCATTCCTTCCTGCGTACTCATGTTCAAGCAGGAACTGCCCCTGATGTTTCCCGAGGATGAGGATGTGCTGAAGGTGCGGGAGCATATCTACGATCCTTTTGAATACCTGATGTTGCGCCATCGCGAAGGCAAACTGAATACGGATTTCAAAAATCCCCTGGGCAAGGTTTCCTATCATGTTGCCTGTCACCAGCGGGTGCAGCGCATGGGCATGAAAACCCGTGAATTGCTGCAATTGATCCCGGATACGGAAGTGCTGGCCATCGAACGTTGCTCCGGGCATGACGGCACCTATGCGGTGAAAAAGGAATTCCACGCCATTTCCATGAAACTGGTGCGCCCGGTGGCCGGCAAGGTCAAGCAGTTCGAGCCGGATCATCTCACCAGCGACTGCATCATGGCCGGGCATCATATTGCCCATGCCCTGGATGATGACTACAAAGCCGAGCACCCGATTGCCTTGCTGCGCAAGGCCTACGGGATTTGACTGGAGAATAGTGAAATGAGCAAATTGAGCAGAAACGACTTGATGAGCCTGGAAGAATATTCCCGGGCGCGCAGTGATTTCCGCCATCAGGTGATGGCCCACAAGAAGAACCGCCTGGTGCGCCTCCATGAACATGCCGCCCTGTATTTTGAAGACCGGCTTACCATGCAGTACCAGATTCAGGAGATGTTGCGCATCGAAAAAGTGTTTGAGGCGGACGGCATCCAGGAAGAGCTGGATGTCTATAATCCCCTGATCCCCGATGGCAGTAACTGGAAAGCTACTTTCATGCTGGAATACCCCGATGTGGAAGAACGCAAGCAGATGCTGGCCCGCCTCATCGGTATTGAGGACAAGGTCTGGGTGCGCGTGGGTGATATGGACAAGGTGTATCCCATTGCCAATGAGGATCTGGAGCGCACCACAGAGGAAAAGACCTCCAGCGTACACTTCCTGCGCTTTGAGTTGAGCGATGAAATGGTCGCGGCGGCGAAGCAGGGCGCAGCCATCAGCATGGGAATAGACCATGCCGAACTTAGCGTCGAAGTATCCCCCATCGCTGCGGATGCCGCCGCCTCGTTGGTGAAAGACCTGCAATAGTATGAGGCCGAACCACGGTCTCCTCCCGGGCGCTGCGCGTTCGAGCAGCGCCGGGAGCAAGGTGCTGGAGCCAAAGGTTTTTCCAGCCCCCTGAAAGCGCCCTTATTCCGGCGCAGCACACGGGCGTCTGCTGTAAAATCCTGCGAATGCAGATCCACAAGCTCCCCGATTGCACAGACGTGGCCCGTCTCTACCAAAACCTGCGCCAGCTTCCCTGGGCGTTCTGGCTGGATAGCGGCAACGGTGAACATCTTGGCTATGGGGGGCGCTATCATATTCTGGTTGCCGATCCGCGCATCCGTATCCTCAGTAAGAATGCGTTGACCACCATTCATCACCGCGACGGCGGGTTCGAGGAAAGCCGGGAGCCGGTGCTGGATAGCATTCGTCGTCTCATGGGGCCGAAACAGGCGGCGAATGGACTGCTGCCGTTTGGTGGTGGCGCCGTCGGTTATCTGTCCTACGATTATGGCCGCCGTCTCGAAGGGTTGCCTGTTGAACCCGGCGGCATTCCCGAAGTCGCCATGGGAATATTCGATTGGGCAGTCATCGTCGATGAGCAGACGCGGGGCTGTTGGCTGACGGGAAGAGAGGAAGACATTCCCGCTGAACTGCCGGAGCTGCTGTACCAGATGAATTGCAAGGCGAGCCTGGCGGAGGAAAAGATTGCCGGTGAGCCTGCTTACGAGACCTCCCGGCAACAATACAGCCGGGCATTTGAGCGTATTCAGCACTACCTGCGCCAAGGGGATTGCTATCAGGTCAACTATGCCCAGCGGTTCAGCGCGGTTTTCCAGGGTGATAGCTGGCCCCTGTATCTGGCCATGCGCGCCGCCAACCCTTCGCCCTATGGCGCTTACCTGTCTTTTCCCTTTGGGGACATTCTCAGCTCCTCGCCGGAGCAGTTTCTGGCGTTGCGGAACGGGCGGGTGAGAACCCGGCCCATCAAGGGCACACGTCCCCGCAGTGGGGACAAGCGCCGGGACCAGCAGTTGCTGGCGGAACTGGAAAGCAGCGGCAAGGACCGGGCGGAAAATCTCATGATCGTGGATCTGCTGCGCAACGACCTGGGCAGGGTATGCGTACCAGGCAGTATCGAAGCGCCGGAGCTGTTCAAGGTGGAATCCTATCCGACGGTGCATCACCTGGTCAGTACGGTAACCGGAAAACTGGCGGAGGGAGAAGACGCCCTGAGTCTGCTGGCGGCCTGTTTTCCCGGCGGTTCCATTACCGGTGCGCCAAAACACCGGGCCATGGAAATCATCCAGGAGCTGGAAGCATGTCCCCGGCAGATCTATTGTGGCAGTATTGTGAGAATCGGCTTTGACGGAAACATGGACAGCAATATCGCCATCCGCACCCTGCAGATCGACAATGGCAAGATGCGCTATCATGCGGGGGGCGGCATTGTTGCGGATTCGAAACTGGAAGAGGAATACCAGGAAAGCCTGGACAAGGCGGCTGCTTTTTTCCGGCTTTTCCAGAATTCCCCGAGGCATGCCTGAACCAATAACGGTTATGAAAAGAAGCGAGCGCAACTGGAAAGAACTCCTGCCGGTGTACGGCCCTTTGGCGCTGCTGGTGATGCTGGGCTTTGCCTGGGCCTTCCAGCACATCAAACCGGCCCCGCCGGATCATATCGTCATTGCCAGTGGCGAGAAGGATGGCGCCTATCATGCCTTTGCCCGGCGCTACCAGGCGTTGCTGAAACCCCAGGGAATAGACCTGGAGATCATCGACACCCGCGGTTCGGTGGAGAATCTCGAGTTGCTGCGCCAGGGCAGGGTGGATATGGCTTTCGTTCAGGGCGGAGTGGCGTCGATGAACGACAAATCCCCGGTGCGCCTTGAAGGTTTGGGCAGCCTCTACTACGAACCGCTGTGGCTGTTCCACCGGGCTTCCATAGAGTTGCATCGCGTTCCCGATTTGCAGGGGTTGCGCCTTGCCATCGGTCCGGAGGGTTCCGGCACCCAGGCCCTGGTGAGGCTGTTGCTGAAAGAAAACGCGCTCGAGGATGAATCCGTCGAGTTGCTGACGCCGGATTCGGTGGAGGCCGCCAGGCTGCTGCAACAGGGAAAAATCGATGCGGCCTTTTTCGTCGCCTCACCGCAAAGCAAACTGGTTTCCCGCTTGTTGCTCGATCCGTCCGTCCGCCTGGCCAGTTTCGACCGGGCCGGCGCCTATGCCCGGCGTCATGGCTTTCTCAGTGTACTGACCTTGCCGGAAGGCGCGGAAAACCTGGCGGAGAATATTCCTTCCCAGGATATTCAATTGCTGGCGACCACCAGCGAACTGGTGACCCATGCAGACCTTCATCCCGGCCTGGTCAGCCTCATGATGCAGGTGATAGACAGGGTGCACCGCCCGGCAGGCTGGTTCAGTTCCGAGGGGGAGTTTCCCAATACCAGATATATGAGCTTCCCCCTGAACGAGGAGGCGGATCGCTACTACCGGCATGGCCCGCCGTTCCTGCAACGCTATTTGCCGTTCTGGGCCGCTTCCTTGCTGGATCGCATGAAGATCATGATTCTGCCCCTGCTGGGCTTGCTGTTTCCCCTGTTCAAAGTGGTGCCGCCTCTGTACCAGTGGCGCATGCGCGCGCGTATCTATCGCTGGTATGAACAACTGGAAGAAGTGGACAAGGCGTTTTCCCGGCAGGGGGAGAAAAGCAGGAAAGCATTGCTGAAAGAGCTTGATGAACTGGAAAAGGAAGTCAGGGACGTCAAAGTGCCCTTGTCGTTTTCCCACCAGCTGTATCATCTGCGGCTGCATATAGATTTTGTGCGTGGCAGGCTGCGCCAGGATGCTGTGGACTGACTCCTTTGCTCCGGCAGGCCGGGTTTTGACAGGGTGTTGAAAAAGGTCGTTTTTCAACACCCTGTCAGCATCTGGCCAGCAGGCGATCCAGCTGGTTGGCGAAGGCCTGCCGATCCGCCTGGCCAAGGGGCGCCGGCCCCCCGGTATTGACACCGCTGCTGCGCAGGCTGTCCATGAAATCCCGCATGTTGAGGCGCTGGCGGATGTTCTCTTTCGTGTATAACTCGCCACGGGGATTGAGCGCCAGGCAACCCTTGCGGATCACCTCGTCCGCCAGGGGGATGTCTGCGGTAATCACCAGATCGCCGGGAACCGCCTGTTGCACGATATAGTTGTCTGCAACATCGAATCCTGCCCCTACCTGCACCGAGCGGATGAAGCGGGAGCCTGGTGTCTGCATGGGCTGATTGGCAACCAGAATCAAGGGCAGCCCCACCCGGTTGGCAGCACGAAACAGGATTTCCTTGATGACTTTCGGACAGGCATCCGCATCAACCCAGATTTGACCAATAGACATGTATGTAAAGACTGGATGAGAGACTAGTCACCGCAGTATAGCGTCAAATTTGTGCAGGCCGGAGCGGTTTCTGCTAGACTGCCTTGCTTTCGGGCGCTTGACCGGTTGGCGCTCATCGTGATCCTCGGGGATCACGGGAAAACTCTTGAGCAGTCCGCCCTTTTTTCCAAGGGCGATTCCCGCTTTGCAAGAACCCTTATCCAGCCCGGACCGGCTCCCGCCAGAATACTCTGCTGCAGGGAGGGCAAGACTGGAGCAACTATCCAATGTCATTTGATACCCTCGGCCTTTCGGCTGAACTCCTGCGCGCCATCAGCGAGCAGGGCTATACCCAAGCAACTCCCATACAGCGCAAGGCCATTCCCCTCATTCTTCAGGGAAAGGATGTAATGGCCGGCGCCCAG
>JAMOMB010000020.1 GCA_027068795.1 Sedimenticola sp.
GGTGCCGCCCTGTGCGGTGGGAATCAGGTTCACATAGCTTTCGGTAACCGGCTCACCGCCTTCGGGCAGCCAGAGCAGCGCCCAGTCGGCCGCTTCGTCCGTACTGGCCATGCTGCCGGTAAAAGGGGCCTCCGGCAACATTTCAAAGCCTTGCAGCGCATCCAGCAGATAGTCCTTCAAGCCATCGGCATACTGCCATTCCTCGCTTTCCCCGCTCCTTTCGTCGCTAAAGCGCACATGCAGGCCGGGGCAAAGCACCGCCTTGGCCCGCAATACATGCTTGAGCTGGCGAATGCTGAATTTGGGGCTGTCGAAAAACTGCACATCCGGCCAGAAGCGAATGCGGGTGCCGGTGTTCTGTTTGCCTACCTTGCCTACCACTTCGAGATCGGAAACCTTTTCACCATTGGCGAAGGCGATGTTGTATTCCTTGCCGTCGCGTTTGACCCAAACCTCAAGATGCCGTGACAAGGCGTTCACCACGGACACGCCCACGCCATGCAAACCACCGGAAAACTGGTAGGACTTGTTGGAAAACTTTCCACCCGCATGCAGCTTGCACAGAATGACCTCCACCCCCGGAACGCCTTCTTCCGGGTGAAGATCCACCGGCATGCCCCGCCCGTCATCCAAAACCTCCAGAGAACCGTCCTTGTACAGCTTGACCTCAATCTTGCTGGCGTACCCGGCGAGCGCCTCATCCACGCTGTTGTCGATGACTTCCTGCGCCAGATGGTTGGGACGGGTAGTGTCCGTATACATTCCCGGGCGCTTGCGCACCGGCTCCAGGCCACTGAGTACTTCTATGGCTGAGGCATTGTAGCTAGTCATCATTGGTCCAGTTGTCAAAAGGGTTGAGCTGCTCAAACAGTCCTTTCACTGCCTGTTCTATCTGATAGCGCTCTCGCGGTACGCCTCCAGTGCAAAAAACGTCTTTTGCCAGCTCCTTGCGATACGCGCTCCTGGCGCCGCCGATTTCCTTCCATTTCGGCGTCTTCACCTCGCGTACGGCTGGCTTGCGCCGGGGATTGCCATAGGCGTAGATGACATATTCTTCCGTTCCGCAGCGAAGTCCCTCGAACGTGGCGGTATAACCGCCGGCAGTGGAGCGGATGAGCAGCCAGTATCGCACCACATAATCCTTGTCTGAGACGTTCAGGGTGTTCATATCCAGAAAAGCGCGCTGGTTTTTCGGCAGGGAATCGACCCGCACCGATGTCCAGGCATCATCACCCGGCAGCGGCGGAACCCCGGAAAAACGCTCCTTCCATTCCTTTGGGTTCGCCTCAAAGTCATCCTGCTCGCCCGTGAGCTCCTCATACCTGTCGGTAGGCGCGCCATGCGACAGACCCATTGCAAAAAGCAACAGCGCCAGAAAAACCACTTGTTTCATGCCCACACAGACTTACCCTTGGATCCGTACTCAAGGGCGAGAGTTTACAACCCCCGCCAGGAATTGAACATAGCCGTAAGATGAATTCCGCGAGGATTCTGCGCATTGATATTGCAGACAAGCGCACAGTGGGGTAATTTGCAGCCTGCAATCAAACTACCCGCCTCCTGATTCATGCGACAATTTCCGATATGAGTAGAAAAAAGCCCGAAAATCTCAGTTTTGAAGAAGCCCTGAGCGAACTGGAAACCCTGGTGGATCACCTGGAGCAAGGGGAGATTTCCCTGGAGGATTCCCTGAAATCCTTCGAGCGCGGCGTGGCCCTCACCCGTAGCTGTCAGCAGGCGTTGTCGGAAGCGGAACAGAAGGTTCGCATCCTGAACGAAAAAACACTGGACGCGGAAGCGGAAGCTTTTGACGCCGATGCCCCAGACTGACCCGGATTTCATCGCCTTTGCCAACCAATGTGCAAGCCGGGTCGAAAATGCCCTGGGCGCGCACTTGCCGGCGGAGGACATTGCGCCCCAAAGCCTGCATCAGGCCATGCGCTATGCCACTTTTAATGGCGGAAAGCGGGTACGGCCCTTGCTGGTATACGCCAGCGGGCTGGCCTGTGGCGGCGAGCTGCCAGCCCTGGATGCTTCCGCCTGCGCGGTGGAGCTGATCCACAGCTATTCCCTGGTGCATGACGATCTGCCCGCCATGGACAACGATGACCTGCGCCGCGGCAAGCCCACCTGCCACAAGGCCTATGATGAAGCCACCGCCGTGCTGGTGGGTGACGCCCTGCAGTCACTGGCTTTCGAAATCCTGGCCAGGCCGGTGGCGGATATTTCACCCGGGACACAGTTGCAAATGATTCAGATCCTGGCCAACACCAGCGGCTCCCGCGGCATGGCCGGGGGACAGGCCATGGACATCAACGGCGTCGGCCAGGAAATGTCCCTGCCCGAGCTGGAGATCATGCACATTCACAAGACCGGCGCCCTGATTCACGCCAGCGTTCAGCTCGGCGCCCTGTCCGCCGGTGGCAGCCCGGAGCAGGTGGCGAAACTGGAGCATTTCGCCAAGGCGATAGGACTTGCGTTCCAGGTGCAGGACGACATCCTCGACATCACCACGGATACCCGCACCCTGGGAAAAACCCAGGGGAAGGACGCCGCCGACAACAAGCCCACCTACCCGGCGCTGCTGGGGCTGGATGGCGCCAGACAGAAGGCCCAGGAGCTTTTGGAGGAAGCGCTGGACGCATTGGCCCACTTCGGCGCCTCCGCCCGTCATTTGCGCCGGCTGGCCGACTATGTGGTGGGCAGAACATATTAGTACCAACGCAGCGCGGCTCCATGGATCCCTCCGGAACACCTACTGAACCGACACCCATTCCCAATCCGCCACAAGGTTATTCAGATTTCCCTTATACAGCGCAGCAGGCTAAAATGCGCGGCTACCATTTCGACCTGAATAGCCTGATGACCAGTCACTGCAATACCACTCCCTCGGAAATCGAAGACGTACAGGGCAGCGCCGACACCCGCCAGATCGCCATCAACCGCGTCGGGATCAAGGACATCCGCCACCCGGTGCGGGTCAAGGATCGCAGTGAAGGGGAGCAGCACACGGTCGCCAGTTTCAACATGTATGTGTTCCTGCCGCACAACTTCAAGGGCACGCATATGTCCCGCTTCGTGGCGATTCTGAACAACCACGAACGGGAGATCTCCATCAGCTCCTTCAAGGACATGCTGGTGGAAATGGTGCAGCGTCTGGAATCGGAAGCCGGGCATATCGAAATGACCTTCCCCTTTTTCATCAACAAGACCGCTCCGGTCTCGGGTGTGCAAAGCCTTATGGATTATGAGGTGACCCTGATCGGGGAAGTGGAGAACGGCGAACCCCGCATGTTCACCCGGGTTGTGGTGCCCGTCACCAGTCTTTGCCCCTGTTCAAAGTCGATTTCCGACCGCGGCGCGCACAACCAGCGTTCCCACGTTACGGTTACCGTGAACGCCGACGATTTCCTGTGGATCGAGGAAATCATCGAACTGGTGGAAAAAGAGGCTTCCAGCGAACTGTACAGCCTGCTGAAGCGGCCGGATGAAAAATTCATCACCGAGCGCGCCTACGACAATCCCAAGTTTGTGGAAGACGTGGTGCGGGACGTGGCGGGCAGGCTGAACGAAGACCCGCGCATTCGCTCCTATGTGGTGGAAGCGGAAAACTTCGAGTCCATCCACAACCATTCGGCCTATGCGCGGATCGAGAAGCCCTGAGCAGGTTTTTCTATAGCGCCGCCATCTGCGCCGCTTCCTCCACATCCACAGACACCAGGCGGGAAACGCCGGGTTCGCTCATGGTGACGCCCAGCAACTGATTGGACATGGCCATGGTGACCTTGTTGTGGGTGATGAAGATAAACTGCACGGTGTCGGACATCTCCTTGACCAACTCGCAAAAGCGCCCCACATTGGCGTCATCCAGGGGGGCGTCCACCTCGTCCAGCATGCAGAAAGGCGCGGGATTGAGCTGGAAGATGGAGAACACCAGGGCCACCGCAGACAGGGCTTTTTCTCCGCCGGAAAGCAGGTGAATGCTGGAATTGCGCTTGCCCGGCGGGCGGGCCATGATCGCCACGCCGGCATCCAGGGGGTCTTCGCCCACCAGTTCCAGATAGGCATGGCCACCGCCGAACAGCTTCGGAAACATGGCCTTGAGACCGGAATTGACCTTGTCGAAGGTTTCCTTGAACCGGGTGCGGGTTTCCCTGTCGATTTTGCGGATGGCCTCTTCCAGGGTTTCCAGAGAGCTGGTGACATCGGCATGCTGGGCGTCGATATATTCCATGCGCTCCTTTTGCTCGCGGAATTCATCGATGGCGGCCAGGTTGATGGGCCCAAGCCGCTGAATGCGCCTGGCCAGGGTTTCCGAACGCTCCGTCCAGGCCTGCACATCGGCGTCCGGATCAAGATTCCCCTCCAGCGTCTCACGCGCCATTCCGGTTTGCTGCAATTGCTCTTCCAGGGTGGTGATGCGCACCACCACTTCCTGACGGGAAAGATTGGCCTGATTGAGCTTCTCCCGCTGCGCCTGCACCTGCTCTTCCGCCTGATGGCGCTCCCTGTCCAGTTCACGCAGGCGATGGTCGATGGCCTCCAGGGCTTTTCGCGCCTGGTTCAGCTCCGCTTCCACGCCAATGCGTTTCTGCAGCAATTCCTCCAGCTGCTGTTGCTGTTCCTGCAGCGGTTCATCACCCTGCTCCAATTGTTCCTGCAATATCCGGCAACGCTCCTCATACTGGGCAAGCTGCTGCCGGCTGCGCGCGATGCCATCACGCAGCGATTGCTCGGAAGTACGCATGGATTCCACCCGCAGGGCGATCTGGTGCGCTTCACTGTGCGCCTGCCGCGCTGCTTCCCTGGCATCCGCAAGCTCCTTTTGCAGGCGTTCGCGCCGGGCGGCAAGCTGCTCCCGCTGCACGCCGAATACTTCCATTTGCTCCAGGGCGCGGTGCAGGCGCAGGCGGGCTTCTTCCATGCCCTGTTTGTCCGTCTCCAGCTGGGCGCGGATTTCTTCCATGTCCTGGCTCAGGGCTTCCACCCGCTGGCGGATATGGTCGGCGCGGGCGCGCTTGCCGCTCAACTGCGCCTGAATATCCGCAATCTCCTTGCTCACCCGCTCCAAGGCCTGTTGCTGCTCCACCCGCCGCTGTTCCTGCTCCGCCAGGCCCTTGCGTCCTTCCGCCAGTTCCTGGTTCAGGGATTCGACCAAAGGTTCCAGCTCATCGATGCGGGCGGCCAGCTCACGGATTTCCTGCTCCCTGGCCAGCATCCCGGCGCTGGCGTCGCCTTTTTCCAGCTGCAACCAGCCGTTGCCCAGGCACAACCCTTCCGGCGTCACTACCCGTTCACCGGCGGCCAGGGTTTTACGCACAGCCATGGCTTCCTCCGCGGTTTGCGCCATGCGCACATTCCCCAGGAGACGGCGCAGCGGATCCGGGCCGCGCACCACGGCGGCCAGACTGCCCGGCTTTTCCCCAACGCCGGCGGAGCTGTTTTCAAACAGATGCAGATGGCCGGAGCGCAATGCGCCCAGCCTGGGGGCTAGGGCTTCCAGGTCGTCCACCAGCAAGCCCTGCAGGCGCTCGCCCAGCACCGCCTCCACCGCCAGTTGCCATTGCGGCTCGACTTCCAGTTGTTCCAGCACCCGCCGGGCGCTGCTCAAGCCGGCGTCGGCAAGCCAGGCGCTGAAGACCTCGTCATCCTCCCCCAGGGCGGATTGTTGCAGAGTTTGCAGGGAAACCAGGCGGCCCCGCGCAGTTTCCAGTTCGGAGCGGGCATCGGCCAGGGCCTGCTGCTTTTGCTCCAGGGCATTGCGAATGCTGGAAATCGCTTCATGTATTTCCTCTGAAGATTCTCGTAGCTCTTCAAGGATACTCGTTTTTTCTTGCTCTCTCCCTTCCAGCTCCCCGATCTCCGCCTGCAGCTTCAGATCAGTGAGGGTCTGCCGCTCGTGTTCCAGTTTTTGCAAGCGGCGCTTGCGTTGTGATTCCTGCTGCTCAAGCTGGTTGATCAGCGCACGCTCCACCTGGGCGGTCTGCGCCGGTTCTGTAGCAGTGGCGTTGAACTGATCCCATTCAGCCTGCCATTCCTGCATGGCCTGCTCCGCCTTGAGCTGGTTTTGCGCATACTCCTCCGCCCGGGCGCGCGCCAACTCCAGTTCCGGCTGATCCTGCATCAGGGTTTGCGCCATCTGTTGCAGCTTGCCTTCATCCTGGGAGCGGTGAGCACGCGCCTCCTCCAGCGCCTGTTGGGCGCGCTGCAGTTCGGCCTGATTGCGCTGACGGGATTCCCGGGCGTATTGGATCGCTTCTTCGAGACGGGCGATATCCGCGCCGGCCGCATAGAAACGTCCCTGTACTTCGTTGAAGACCTCGTTGGCGTCATTGTGCGCCTCGCGCTGCTTCTCAATTTCACTTTCCGTGCGCCGTTGATGCGCCAGGGCTTCTTCGAAACGGTTCTTTTGCTCTGCAATCAGCCGGTCTTTCTGTTGCAACTGCGCTTCCAGGCGCTTGAGACGCAACAGCAACAGCTCCGCATTGACCTGCCGCTCCTCGGTTTTGAGGGTTTTGTATTTCTCGGCGGTAGCCGCCTGACGCTCGAGATGGCGCAGCTGTTTTTCGATTTCATCACGCAAATCGGTAAGGCGCTCCAGGTTCTCTCGGGTATGGCGGATGCGATTCTCGGTTTCGCGCCGCCTCTCCTTGTATTTGGATATGCCGGCAGCTTCTTCCAGATACACCCGCAACTCTTCCGGGCGGGATTCGATCACCCGGGAAATCATGCCCTGCTCGATAATGGCGTAGCTGCGCGGCCCCAGGCCGGTGCCCAGAAACAGGTCGGTAATGTCCCGGCGGCGACAGCGCACCCCGTTCAAGAAGTAGGCGGAATGACCATCCCGGGTCACCTGGCGGCGGACGGAAATGCTGTTGTACTGGGCATACTGCCCCCCGGCCTTGCCGTCGCTGTTGTCGAAGATCAGCTCGACGCTGGCCACCCCCACGGGCTTGCGCGCGCTGGAGCCATTGAATATGACATCCGCCATGGATTCACCACGCAGCATTTTGGCGGAGCTTTCACCCATCACCCAGCGCACGGCATCGATAACATTGGACTTGCCACAACCATTGGGACCGACCACCCCCACCAGACTGCTGGGGAAAGGCACGGTCGTGGGATCAACAAAAGACTTGAAACCTGCTATTTTGATTTTTTCCAGACGCATGGGGCGCAAAGATACAGGAATCGAGGGGTTGTAGACAAGTGTTATATATACGGCAGACTACATTGAAAATATCTTACTACCCATTGTTTTATATATTTATTAACCCGGCGACAATATATGCCATATTCAGCCGTCGTACGCTGGTTTTCGGAAAAAAAACAAGCGCATCGATAACAGCGCATGGAAACGCTTTCCCGGCAGTGCCAACCCCGCCCTATGGCGCTATAATTCCGCCATCAGAATCCTTCGAGAACAGCACCATGCCCAGCCAACCCAGCAAAAAACTGGAAACCTTCGACAATCCCCAGCCCCAGCGCGATTACTGCATCCGCATTCGCATTCCCGAATTCACCTGCCTGTGCCCCAAGACCGGGCAGCCGGATTTCGCCACCTTGCATCTGGAATATATTCCCGACCGGCTTTGCGTGGAGCTGAAGGCACTGAAAATGTACGTCTGGTCTTTCCGCGACGAAGGCGCTTTCCATGAAGCCGTAACCAACCAGATCCTGGATGACCTGGTGGCGGCCACCCAACCCCGCTTCATGCGCCTGACTGCGGATTTCAACGTGCGCGGCGGCATCTATACTACAGTGGTCGCCGAACACCGCGCCGCGGGATGGGAAGCGGCGCCGCCGGTTGTCCTGCCCCAGGGGGCTGCGTCGGAATAAATGACTTTTTCAGTGAGCCACAACGCCCCCAGATGCAAGGCCTGATCGCGCAAAAAGGATCCGGTCATTGCCCGTGTGCACAGGCAATGCTCGTTCCATTGGCAACGACTGCAAGGATGCAGAAGCTGGAGCAACGCAGAATGCCAAAGCCGGGATGCGCAACAAAGGCAGGACTCACGCCTGATATTCCGAGCTTGTTGAAAAACCGGATGTTCAGCCACCCCGAATCCACCCGTGGCCAGTATTGCCGCACCTTGACAGGAAATACCCTGCCGGCGGCGCGGCGCCTTGCCGCGAATGCGCACGGGGTGGCTGAGGGCGACATCGCTAGCCGCCGGGTCAATTAATGCTGTACTGCATCGGTATCGACCTGGGAACTTCCGGCTGCCGCGGCGTCGGCATCGATAGGCAAGGCAGGGTGCTCGCCACCGTCCAGCACCCCTTGCCTCCCTCCACCTCACCGCACCCGGGCTGGATGGAACAATCTCCGGAAGACTGGTGGCAGGCCGTGATCGCTGTCATCCGCTGCCTGCAACAGGCCATCCCGGATCACCAAGCCGCCGCCATCGCCATCGACGGCACCTCCACCACATTGTTGCTGACAGACGGACAGGGCCGCCCCCTGACGGCGGGACTGATGTACAACGATCAGCGCGCCAGGGAAGAAAGCCGCGCCCTGGAAGCCCTGGCTCCGCCGCAGGCCATGGTGGACAGTCCCTCTTCCAGTCTGTCCAAGCTGCTTTGGCTATTGCGCCATTCTTCTCCATCCCACCCCCATGCCCTGCACCAGAGCGAATGGATCACCGGCAGGCTTTGCGGTCGTTTCGATCTGGGGGATGAAAACAATTGCCTCAAGCTCGGTTATGATCCGCTGCGCCAGCGCTGGCCCGACTGGCTGGGGCAACTGCCCCTGCCGCCCGGCATCTTGCCCGATGTCGTCCCCCCGGGAACCCCAATCGGCAAGGTGAGCCGCACATGTGTGGCGCAGACCGGCCTGCCGCCGGCCTGCCGGGTTGTCGCCGGCACTACCGACAGCACCGCCGCGGCGCTGGCCGCCGGGGCAACCCTGCCGGGAGACGCGGTTACCTCCCTGGGCAGCACCCTGGTGTGCAAGGTATTGTCGGAGCAACCGCTGTTCAACCGGGAATACGGAATATACAGCCATCGCATTTTTGGAAAATGGCTCACCGGAGGCGCATCCAATGTGGGCGGCGCCGTTTTGCGCCGGTATTTCACCGATGAAGCGCTGGAAAGCCTGAGCCGCCAGATCGACCCGCGCCGAAATCTTTGCCTGAACTACTACCCTCTGCCCGCCAAGGGGGAGCGCTTTCCCTGCAACGATCCGGAAATGCAGCCCCGATTGACGCCCGTGCCCAAAAGCAGGGTGCGTTTCCTGCAGGGATTGCTGGAGGGCATCACCAACGTGGAAAAAACCGCCTATGCGCGCCTGCAGGCGTTGGGCGCCCCCGCCCCCAGGCGCATCTTCACCAGTGGCGGCGGTGCGAAAAATCCAGCCTGGATGTCCATGCGCCAGCGGATTCTGGGCGTTCCGGTGCTGCCCGCCAATCACGGGCAGGCCGCCCACGGCGCCGCCATTTGCGCATTGCGGGGCATTTCCCGGGCACAATAAAAAACGCGCCCCCGGAACCAGAGGCGCGCTGGCGCGGAACAGCGGACTCAGGCCGAAAGGCGATCCAAATCCCGGCTGCACTTCAGATTGGCTGCAAATTCCACATCCGCGCCCTGGGGATAGACCTGGGCCACGATCCAGATCTGGCTGAGTTTGTCGCTCATGCCCGTGAGCGCTTTCAGCGCATACCGGGTGCGGTCTTCATCGAAGAAAGCAAAAGGCTCGTCCAGGAACGCAAACTGCTCGCCCTGCACCCGGCGACTGAGCAGCTTTTCCGACAGGGCCAGCCGCAGCGCCAGCATGATCTGACGCTGGGTGCCGCTGGACACTTCATCCAGATCCATGAAATCCCGCTTGTCGCTGGAAAAAACCTTGACGCTCAGATCCGGGTCGATGCGCAGATGCTCATAGCGCCCTTGGGTGAACACCGGCAAGGTTCTGGCCACCAGGTCACGGATATCCCGGTTGAAATTGCTGGAAACAAAGCCGGAAGCGCCCTCGAGCAGCTCGATGGCTTTTGCCCGCTTGTCCTTCTTGCGCTGGATTTCGGCCATTTTGTTCTGCAGGCCATCCATGACTTCGCTCAGTCTGGCAACCTGCCGCACACGCTCCAGCTCCCTGTCCACTTCCTGCCCCTTGGCCCAGAACTGTTCTTCCTTGCGCTCGATCTGCTCCCGCAACCAACGAATCTCCGGCTCCACATAGGCCCGTACTTCGGCAATATCGGCGGCGACATCTTCCGCCCGGGACAACAGGGATGCGAATGCGCTGTCTTTCGGTCGCGCCAGTTTTTCCACCGCGGAAAGGCGCAGCTCCTCCCCGTCGTCAGCGCTTGCTTGGGCTTCCGGTTCCGGACTGCCGGCAGCCTGCTGCTGCGCTTCCGCAACAAAGGGTGTAACGGCCCGCGCCTTTTCCAGGGCGTCGCCAAACACCCGGGATTCCTCTTCGAGGGTTTGCGCCCGGGATTTGTGATAGGAAGAGCGAATCCAGAACAGCAGCATCAATACGGCAAAACCGATGGCGGCAACGCCAATATAGGATATCCAGGCATCCTGCCAGGACGGCAGTTTTTGCTGCAGCATTTGCAGCAATTGCTGCGATTGGGCCATTTCCGGCTGCTGCGCCAGCAGAAACCAGGCGCCGCCAAACACCAGGGCCAGCACGAGACTGAGGAAACGCCAGAATCGCAAGCTGCCGCGTTTGCCGCGGGCCTGCTTGATCTGGGGCTGGTTTTGCATATAGATATCGGCGGCGGTTTCCAGGTTGTCCATCGCGGACTTGTTGGCATTGATCTCCGCCTCCATGGCATTTTTGGCGTCTTCCAGCTGCTTCAGATGCCCCTCGCGAAAGTCCAGCTCCTCCAGTTCCTGGCGCAAGGCCTCGACTTCCGCCCCCAGTTCTTCGGTCATTTCGTCGAACTGGGCGATTTCATCCTCGAAACCACTCGCCACATGTTCCAGGGGCGCAACTCCCGCCATGGTTTTCACCGCAACACTGTGGGGGTGGGGCGTGGTGATTTCCCGCTGGGCAAGATAAAAGGACTCCACGAACTCGTCAAACTCGTAGCCGAGTATTTCGAACAGCCGGTCCGAGACTGCCTTTACCCCGCGGGCGATGGGATTTTCCACATCGTCCGCCTTGCTCAGGCAGGCGCTGTGACTGCCGTCCCGATCCAGAAAGCGGGACAACTGATAGGCGCTTCCATCCACGGAAAAATCCAGGGTCGCCGAGCAATGATGCTCTCCCCAACGCAGGATCTTGTCACGGTCGTCCGGCCCCAGGGAGAAGGTTCGGCCAAACAGGGCGAAGCACACTGTTTCACCTATGGTGCTCTTGCCGGATTCATTCTCACCGCTGATGGCGATGATGCCCTCCTCCGGCAGATCGCTCAGATCCAGTTCCGCATATTTCAGGACGTTTTTCGCCTTGATCGCATTGATAATCATGCCAGCCCCTCTTCTTCCAGTTGACGCAAACGGGTGAGCGTCATTTCCATGGCTTCGCGGTAGACGGTTTCATCGAAATCTTCACCCGAGTTTTGCCGGCGCTCCAGCTCTGCGGTGCAATAGGCGATGAATTCTTCGGAAATTGCTGTTTGCCGTTGCGCCGGATGGGGAGCAAGTTCAGTGTCCAAAGGCATAGTCTTATCCTTTTATCTCACAGAAAGATGTCTCTGTATTTATTTTAAAGTTAATAGGTTACGCTGCATACATAACCTGATTTATTAAAATTTTCGCAAGCCACGGGCCAGCGATTTTTCAACACTTGCGGAAATAGACCGACTGGGCCGGTATATCCACTTCCTGCACCTGCAAGCGGATGCGTTGATCCAGCTGCATATCCTCACTACGCCGGATGCGGCTTTCCAGCGCCAGCTCGGGAATCATAACAACCGCTTTGCGTTCTTCCAATGCAATAACCACAGCATCTCCCCGCCAGCCGCCATGTTCCTTGAGATAGATCAGTTTCCAGTGCAGATTGGACAGGCGCTCGGCGCGGCGGATCACCCCGGAAACAGCGCTGGCCTGGGCGATGCTCTCTCCAATTTCCTCCCGAGCCAGAGGCGCATTTCCGGTGACGAACGCCCGCAGCTGCTGATGCACCAGCAAATCCACATAACGGCGCAAGGGGCTGGTCGCCCGGGCATAGTAGTCCAGACCCAGGCCGAAATGCCGCCCGGGAGTGAGCGCGGCGTTGCTGGGTTTGAACAGGCGGCGATAGGCGTAGGCCTCCGACATGCTTTGCGGACGGCGGATTTCAGACGGTTCGGGCTGAATGGCGTAGGGGATGGCAATTTCATGCTGCCGGGCAAAACGGGCCGCCGCCTCCCCGGCCATGAGCATGGCGTCGGTGACCATCTGCCGGGATTCCAGGCGCGGCAGGGGCTTGATGGCAATCCGTTCATCCACCACCCGTACACTGACTTCCGGCAGATCGATGCTGGCGGCATTCCGCGCCAGGCGCGCGGCGCGGTAACTTTTGGTCATTGCATGCAGGGCCTGAAACTCGACATCCCCCAGGCGCTGTTCCGCCGCATCATAGCTGATACGCGTGACTCTGACGCGGCTGGGCGTGATCTCCATATCCGTGACTTCCGCCGCCGCATTGAGCCGGAAACCAAAAGACAGGGCAACCGACTCTTCCTGCAAGCCCAGACCGAGCTGATCGGTCACCTGCGGCGGCAGCATTTGCACCATTTTTTCCGGCAGGTAGAGATTGGCGCTGCGGGCGCGCGCCGCCAGATCCAGGTGGCTGCCGGGACGCACCAGGGCGGCCACGTCCGCTACATGCACCCAGATCCTGTCTCCCTCCAGGCTGATGGCGTCGTCCGGATCCGTATTGCCTTCATCATCAATGGCCCAGGACTGAAGATGGGTCAGATCCCGGCGCGGCTCTTGCGCAAGGGCCGGCACCGCCAGATCGGGGGAATCAACCGCCGCCCCCTGGCGCAAGGGCCAGGGATTAAAACGTTCCGGCCAGTAACCGCAACGCAGCAGGAATCCGTGGGCGCTTTCCGGGGTTTCGGCGATATTCAACGCCCCCAACACCCGGCTCTTCGCCGTTTTCCCCAGCGCCACCCGCTCCACCTCGCCCAGGCGGCTGTGGTCCTGCTCTTCCAGCCGCCCTTGTTGCACACGCTGCAAGAAAGCTTGCCACTGCTGCTGCTCTTCTTTCTTGCGCGCCCGCCTGGCGCGCTCTTCCTCGACATCCTCCACCTTGCGCGCCCGCAGCTTGCGCACGGAACCCTCAAAATACAGGCCATCCTGAAGCAAGCCCCAGGTGCTCCAGGCGGTGGCAGGGGTGTATTCCCCATATACCAGTTCGGCCACCTCCGCCAGACTGGCCTGCTCCCCTTGCAGCAGTTCCCAGGCTTCTTCCACGTTGCCCTCGGCTGCGTCCAGGGCATCCAGACTCCTGACCGGGCCGGGATGCAGCAGCTGAATATCCTTGTCCCGCACCCGCTTGTTTTTTCCGTCCTGGAAACGAATCTCGATCTTGTCGGCCATGGACTCGACCAGCGCGGGACGGATTTTGTACAGCACCAGGCTGCCGGCCTTGATTCCTGCTTCGCTCATTCGGGTTGGGTTGAGGCGAACCTCGGCAATATGCAATGGCGCTTATGATACCTGTTTGCCCCCTGGATGGGTGAAAACCTGCAGACCGGCAAAAAGCCGGGCTTGCTTCCTGGCGGGATTCGGTACAATCTGTTTCCATCTCTTAGCCGACTGACCATTGCCCATGAACTGGAACGACTTTTTGCAGGAACACAGGCCAGAGCGGAACACCGCAGAAGCAGACTGCGCACTGACGGCCCTGACTTCTCTCGGATTGATCCGCGTGCAGGGAGAGGATGCCCGGGATTTCCTTCAGGGGCAGCTGACCAATGATATCCAGGCCGTCACCGCGGAACAGGCGCAACTGAGCGCCTGGTGTACACCCAAGGGGCGCATGCTGGCGTTGATGCTGGTATTTCAGCATGGCGATGATCTCTGCCTGCAACTTCCAAGAGAACGCATTACGCCGGTGCTCAAGCGCCTGGGCATGTATGTCATGCGCGCCAAGGTGACCCTGAGCGATGCAAGTGAGGCGTTGCCCATCATGGCGCTTGGCGGTGATTGTACTGGCGGATTGGCGGAAAGCATGCCGGCAGGCGATTTTAGCTGCCGCCAATACGGCGAACTTACCATGATCCGTTTCCCCGGAGAACAGCCGCGGGCGCAGGTGATTGGGACAGCAGATGCGCTTGCAGCCGCGTGGAAGAAAGCCGCCGCCACCGCCACGCAGGTAAACCAGGCATGGTGGCGGCTGCAGAACATTCGCAGCGGCATTCCGGCCATCTACGACGCCACGGCGGAAACCTTCGTTCCGCAGATGCTCAATCTGGATCTGCTGGGCGGCGTCAGCTTCACCAAGGGTTGCTACACCGGGCAGGAAGTGGTGGCGCGCATGAAATATCTGGGGCAGATCAAGCGGCGCATGTATCTGGCCCGCTTCGACGCCGCAGAAACTCCCGCACCGGGAGACAAGCTGTTTTCACCCCATAGCAAATCCGCCCAGGGCGCGGGCAAGCTCGTTGACGTCCAATCCTCCCCCGGGGGAGGCTGGGAAGCCCTGATCGCGGCAGAGATCAGCAGCGTCGAAGCCGGGGGCATGCGTCTGGGCGACGCCGCAGGCCCGGCGCTGGAAGTCCAGCCGCCACCCTATGGCCTCAAAGACGCCGATTCCGGCTGAATTTATCCCTGTGGCCGCATGTGCGGAAACAGCAGCACATCCCGAATGGACGGCACATCGGCAAACAGCATCACCAGCCGGTCTATGCCTATGCCCTCCCCGGCAGTGGGAGGCAGGCCATGCTCCAGGGCGCGCACATAGTCTTCATCGAAGTGCATGGCCTCGTCGTCGCCGGCCTCTTTCTCTTCCACCTGCTTGCGAAAGCGCTCGGCCTGATCCTCCGGATCATTCAGCTCGGAAAAGCCGTTGGCGATCTCCCGCCCCCCAACAAAAAATTCAAAGCGGTCGGTAACGAAAGGATCTGCGTCATTACGCCGCGCCAGGGGTGATACCTCCGTGGGGTAGGCAGTAATGAAGGTAGGATCCTTCAGGTTGTGTTCCACGGTCTTTTCAAAGATCTCGATTTGGATCTTGCCCAATCCATAACCGGATTTGAGCTGCACCCCAAGGCGTTGCGCATGAAGCGCCGCCTTTTCACGATCCTCCAGATCATCTGCGGGGATGTCCGGATTGAAATGCAGTATGGATTCCTTCACCGTCATGCGGGCGAACGGCTTGCCGAAATCATAGGTCTCGCCCTGGGACTCGATCACCGTGGCGCCAATCAGATCCTGGGCGATGCCCCGCAACATGGCTTCGGTAAGATCCATGAGGTCACGATAATCCGCATAGGCCTCATAGAACTCCAGCATGGTGAATTCGGGGTTGTGGCGGGTGGAGAGACCTTCGTTGCGGAAGTTGCGGTTGATCTCGAAGACTTTCTCGAATCCCCCCACCACCAGGCGCTTGAGATACAGCTCCGGGGCAATACGCAGGTACAGGGGCAGATCCAACGCATTGTGATGAGTAACGAAGGGCCGCGCCGTGGCGCCGCCGGGAATCAGCTGCATCATGGGCGTTTCCACTTCCAGAAAGCCCCGCTCCACCAGGAAACGGCGGATGTAGTCAATCATGCGCGAACGCAGCTCGAAAACCTTGCGCGACTCGGGGTTCATGATCAGATCAAGATACCGCTGGCGGTAGCGCAGCTCCGTATCCGACAGGCCGTGCCATTTCTCCGGCAGGGGACGCAGGGACTTGGTGAGCAACACCGCCTGTTGCAGATTGACGTAGAGATCCCCCTTGCCGGATTTGTGCACCGGCCCTTCGCCGCCGACGATATCGCCGATATCCCAGGTCTTGATCTCCTCCAGCAGCTCCGCCGGCAATCCCTTGCGATCCACATAGAACTGAATGCGGCCGCTCATGTCCTGGATCACCAGGAAAGGGCCGCGCCTGGCCATGATGCGCCCGGCCACGCTGGCCTGACGATCCAGCGCCTTCAGCTCTTCCTTGCTCTTGTCTCCCAGCTCACGCTGCAAGTCCTGCGCAAGATCCTTGCGCCGAAAGTCGTTGGGAAAGGCCACGCCCTGTCCGCGTTTGCGCTGGAGCTTCTCGCGGCGCAAGGCGATGAGCTTGTTTTCTTCCTGGGTCGTATCATTCATTTCATCACTACCAATCGAATCACAGGCCGCTTTTCAGGCTGGCCTCGATAAACATGTCCAGGCCGCCGTCCAGCACCGCCTGGGTATTTCCGGTTTCCACGCCGGTGCGCAAATCCTTGATGCGGGACTGATCCAGCACATAGGAGCGAATCTGGCTGCCCCAACCAATGTCAGATTTGGCGTCTTCCAGCTCCTGCTGGCTTTCCATACGCTTTTGCATCTCCAACTCATACAACTTGGCCTTGAGCTGCTTCATGGCCTGATCCTTGTTCTTGTGCTGGGAACGGCCGCTCTGGCACTGCACCACGATATTGGTGGGCAGATGGGTGAGGCGCACCGCTGATTCCGTTTTGTTCACATGCTGCCCGCCCGCACCGGAGGCGCGGTACACGTCCACGCGGATATCCGCCGGATTGAGGTCGATTTCCACGCTGTCGTCGATTTCCGGCGACACGAATACTGCGGCAAAAGAGGTATGACGACGCCCCCCCGAGTCAAACGGCGACTTGCGCACCAAGCGATGTACGCCGGTCTCCGTGCGCAGCCAGCCATAGGCGTACGGCCCTTCAAAGCGAATGGATGCAGACTTGATGCCCGCCACCTCGCCGGGAGACACTTCCATCAGTTCGGTCTTGAAATCATGGGCCTCGCCCCAGCGCAAATACATGCGCAGCAGCATCTCCGCCCAGTCCTGGGCCTCGGTGCCGCCGGAACCGGCCTGGATTTCCACGAAGGCGTTGCTGGCGTCCATTTCGCCGGAAAACATGCGGCGGAACTCCAGTTCCTCGACGCGCGTTTCGTATGCGTCCACTTCGCCGGCGATGCTGGCGACGGATTCCCCGTCACCTTCCTCCACGGACATTTCCAGCAGATCAGCAGCATCATCCAGACCAGCGGCGATCTCATCCATGTTTTCCACCACGGCTTCCAGATCGGCGCGCTCCCGCCCCAGAGCTTGGGCACGATCAGGGTCGTTCCATACCTCGGGATCCTCGAGTTCGGCCAGAACCTCGGTCAGGCGCTCTTTCTTTTCAGGGTAGTCAAAGATACCCCCTGAGGGATTCCAGGCGCCCCTTCAAATCAGCGATTTTGTTGGTAATTGGATTGATGTCCTGCATTATGGTTCCTCGAATTCAGGAAACCGGGTAGTGTACTCAGTTTGGTTGTATATCGAAAGGCCGGGCGGAACAATATCGCGATTTCCCCGGATAAGGAAGTGATACGCTTCGATCCGCTATAAAGGAACTCAGGCCGTATAGCGCCCGATCCAGGCCGAAACGAGCATGGTCAGGATGACGCTGGCGGCGAAGGCATACAGGCCGAATTCCACTTGCGCCTGGGCCAGGGCGCCAAGC
>JAMOMB010000021.1 GCA_027068795.1 Sedimenticola sp.
GATGTGCTGCAAGGGCAGAGCAAGGAAAAGCTGCCCGATATGGAGCGTCTTATGCCGGTGGGTGGTTGTGACGGCTACTGGCAGGAGCAGGCCGGCATGCGCTATTCACAAAAATGAGGTTGTTATTGCCCCGGCAACGAACCATGTCATCCCTAGGGCGCCAGGCGCGAGCCAGGCTGATGCCTTGCCGTGAATGCGCTCGGGATGGCTGAGGGCGACAGCGTTAGTCGCCGGATTACTATCAGCCCGGTAACAGACCCGCGAGACGGCTTGCCAGGCGATGCAGGGGATCGGGAAGCAGGTTCTCATCGAGAGAATAAAGCAGGTTCTTGATTTCCAGCCCCAGTTCCGTGTCACCTTCCAGTTGCAGGCGGCGCTGGAAGAACAGGGTGTCCGGGTCTTCCTCGTTCAAGGCCAGCAACAGGAATTCCCTTGCCTTGCCGCCAAAGCGCACATCCGCCGCGCTTTGCGCCGGTGCGGCAGCAAGCCTGCCTTGCCGTAGCGTGAGGCGATAATCCAGGGCCAGATCCATGACCTCGATCTGCAGGATTCTGTCCTGCAGAAAATCCAGTTCGCCATTGGCCAGGGGGTCGGACAGCAAGCGGTTCAACAGCAGGGTCAGCCCTTGTGAATGCAGCCGGCCAGGCAGCAACTTTCCGGGCAGGGTGAGTAAAGTCCCGGCGCGGGGCGGGGTAAATGGCAGGGGTAAACGTGTAATCATGGCCGAAGTTTGCCATGACGGCGCTTGCGGCCATTTGAGGAACGTCAAGGAAAAGGTGGATAAAGGGGGGAAAATGGCGATTCCTGACCGCGTATTAACCCCCGCCGTCCTTAATAAAGAAGAATTGTTAATCAGGTTATTCCAAACACAGGGTTTCATTCATGGATTCGTGTTGGGGAATGAAAAAGATGAATGTGATTCGGGGTCTCTTGACGTGATCCTTTGGCTTCCAGGAGAGGCGCAGCATGCCCTTACAGATTGGTGATCCCCCGGTAATGCGAAAATCCGGCGAATTTGCGTTGTTTGCACTGGGGTTCCGCCCGTTTTTTCTGGCCGCGGGTGTTTCCGCGTTGGCGCTTCTGGGGTTGTGGCTGGTGCTGTGGCAGGGCATGGTCCCCGCGGGGGGATACTTCACCCTGGTGGAATGGCATGCCCATGAAATGCTGTTTGGGTACACGGCAGCCGTGATTGCGGGTTTCTTGCTGACGGCGGTAAAGAACTGGACCGGCATGGCCGTGCCCACGGGCAGGCTCCTCGCCGGCATTGCCGGCGTCTGGTTGCTGGGGCGGCTGCTGGTGCTGATTCCAGGCGTGCCCGGGTGGCTGGCGGCGGCTGTTGATCTGGCGTTCATTCCCTTGGTGGGCTGGTCCCTGTGGCGGCCCTTGTGGTATGGCCGGAACAAGGTCAATCGCATGTTTTTGCTGATTTTTGCAGGAATGACCCTGGCCAATTTTCTGATGCATCTGGATGTGGCCGGCGTGGCCCGGGGGCTTTGGCCCCGGGGCGCCTACCTGATGGTGGACATGGTGCTGCTGGTGCTGCTGCTGGTGGCGGGCAGGGTGGTGCCTTTCTTTACCGAAAAGGCGGTGCCGGGCGCGCGTTCCATCGTGCGCCCCTGGGTGGAAAAAGCGACTTTTGTCAGCCTGGTCGTTGCCGCCGCCGCGGAACTGGTTCTTCCCCATGGACCCGTGGCCGGCGTCGTGTTGCTGGTGGCGGCGTTGATTCAGGGCCTACGTCTGGCCGGCTGGTACAACCACGGCATCTGGCGGGCGCCGATTCTCTGGGTGCTGCATGTGGGATATGCCTGGCTGGTGCTGGGGCTGGCCTTGCGCGGCCTGGCCGGATTCGATTTGCTGCCATCAGCGGTGGCCCTGCATGCCATCACCGTCGGCGGCATCGGCGTGCTGACCCTGGGCATGATGGCGCGAGTGGCGCTGGGCCATACCGGGCGCAACATCAATGATACCGGCCCTTTGTTGCCCATAGCCTTTGTACTGCTCAACATCGGCGCCCTGTTGCGGGTCTTTGGCCCCTTGTTCGCCGCAGAACAATTCAACTTGTGGATCAATATCGCCGGAGGACTGTGGATGCTTGCTTTTGCCGCCTTCGTTTTTGTATATACGCCGATACTGATCCGGCCGCGCGTCGATGGCCGGCCAGGTTAAGTGCCTCTATTGCGGGAAGCAAATTCCCGCAGACTGCGCCCACTGTCCTGAGTGCGGTGCGGTATCTCATTTCCAGGAAAAAGGGTACCGCGCCGGCATACGCCGCAAATTTCTGATCTGGTTCGTGATCCTGGTGGTCTTTTGTACGGTGATGATTCTGTGGTTGCCGCGTTGAGGGAGAGATCATCAGGTGATGAATCTTTCATTGAACGGGGAATTGAAGCAGGAAAGAGTGGCTCTGGCGATGGTGGGAATACGGCTTCGCCTTGCGAAGTTGTGATGAATCGCCAATAGCCAGGGCTGCGCCTGTCGTTCTCTGTTCCCAAGGCTGAACACAGCAGCTTTTCGTATGGCGTCAAGGGGCGGCGTCAAGCCTCAAGTCATGGTGCTGCAGCCCGCAATTCCAAGCGGGGACATAAGCGCGAAGAGGCTGGTCGCCATGATGAGTTTTTATGGTCTTGCTCTGCCCGGGTTATTATCCCATCATTTTCAAAAACCTCTGGAAAAGAGGGAGCCGCGGGCATTTCCATGAGCTACGTCTTGGTGTTCGGGTTAGAATAGGCAGCTGTTTTCTAGAGTATGCCGTCAGAATATGACTGATTTTTCCACCTGCACCGCACCTGGCATCAATCGCCTGAACCCTTATGTGCCGGGTAAACCGATTGACGAGCTGGAGCGTGAACTGGGGCTGTCGGAAACCATCAAGCTGGCTTCCAACGAGAACCCTCTGGGGCCCAGTCCTTTGGGCGTGGAAGCGGCCGCCCGGACGATTGCCGGAGTCAATCAGTATCCGGATGACAGCGGCTACCGCTTGAAAGCCCGGCTCGGGGAGAAATACGGATTGCAGCCGCAGCAGTTGTTGCTGGGCGCAGGCTCCAGCGATGTAATCGATATGGTGGCGCGGACATTTCTTTCTCCGGGAAGCAATGCGGTGTTTTCCCGCTACAGCTTTGCCATGTATCCCATCTATACCACAGCGGCAGGGGCGGAATGCCGTGTGGCTGCCGCATATCCTCCCGATCATGAAAGCATGCCCTACGGCCATGATCTGCGAGCAATGGCGAAGCTGGTGGACGAAGACACCCGGGTGGTGTTCATCGCCAATCCCAACAACCCCACGGGAACCTGGCTGCGGGTGGGCGAGCTGCAACGGTTTATGCAAGATCTGCCGGAACATGTGGTGGTGGTGCTGGACGAGGCCTACACGGAATATGTCGCGGAAGAGGATTTTCCCGACGGCGTGGATTGGCTGGCGACGTTTCCGAACCTTGTCGTCACCCGTACCTTTTCCAAGATCTACGGGCTGGCGGGATTGCGCATTGGCTATGGCATGGCCAGTGCCGCGCTCATCGATTTGATTGGCCGCGTACGGCACCCTTTCAACGTGAATGCGCCCGCCCTTGCGGCCGCGGAAGCGGCGCTGGATGACGAGGAGTTCTTGCAGCAGAGCCGGGAGGTCAATGCCGCCGGGCTGGTTCAGCTTGGTTCCGCTTTTACGGCAATGAACCTGGCCTGGATTCCTTCCATCGGAAATTTTCTCACCGTACACCTGGGGCGTAGCGGCGCCCAGGTGTACCAGCGTCTGCTGGAGAAAGGGATCATCGTGCGCCCGGTGGCAAATTATGATTTGCCGGAACACATACGGGTGACGGTGGGTACACAGGTGGAAAACCAGCGCTTTATCAAGGCGCTGCAAGAGGTGTTGGCGGCGTGATCAGGCGTTTGGCGGTTATCGGCGTGGGCCTGATCGGCGGCTCTTTGGCGCGGGCCTTGCGGGAAGCGG
>JAMOMB010000022.1 GCA_027068795.1 Sedimenticola sp.
TCGAAATTGCAGTCGCCCTCCGACAACTGCACCTGCTCCGGGATTTTTCCTGAAGCGACTTCCACATAGCGCTCCAGCCCTTCCTGCTCGCGTACGGCCATGTCGTTGCGCAGGAGGATGCCCGAAGGGTGAACCACCTTGTTCAGCGCGCCGATGATGGCATCTTTCTGTGCTTCCATGCCTGCGGTGGTGATCTGTACGGAAAGATACTTGCCGAAACGATCCACTACCAGACCGGGAGTGCCGTCGGATTCGGCAAACAGCAAGCGGTAGAAAGGTTGTTTGTAGATGCGCTCGCGCAGGCCCAGGGCCACCTTGATGCGATGAACGATCAGGGACTGGTTCAGCAGGTGATCTTGCTGACGGCTGACAATGCGGGCGCAGATCAGGGAGTTGGGATTCACATAGGCCCAGGCCAGCCATTTTTCCTCGTGGTTCATCAGGGCCACCGGTTCACCGGGCTGAAAGTCTTTCAGGGGCGAGCGTACGGTGTCCACCTCGTTGCTATACACCCACAGATGTCCGGCGCGCACGCGGCGTTCGTGATTTTTCTTCAGAAAGAGTACGGGGATTTCCATGGGGCGCTATTGTGCCCAAAAACCGCACTGAATGATATGAACAAGCAACATATTCCGGTTACAAGGGCAATCACCGCGCCCACGCAGGCGTCTCACCCGGCAATTTTAGCGGGCCCGCTTGCGCCCGCCGCTATCGACCGCTTCGATTCGCCGCTGTCCGACGGCAAGATGATGCGCCTTTGCCCGACAAAAGCCTACAGCAGCACCTTTTCCACGCCTCCAGATTTGAGCTTGTTGACAAAACTCTCTTGCCACCCCTCGCCCAGCTTCCGTCTGGCGATTTCCACCACGATGTAGTCGGTCTTGAGGCCGGTTTCCTGTTCGTATTTGAGCAGCCCCTGCTGGCAGGCGGGACAGGTGGTGAGGATGCGCTTTTCGCCTTCGCCCAGGGCCTGTATGCCCTGGCGCAGGTCTTCCGCTTTGCGGTAGCGTAGCTGGCTGGCGATGTCGGGCCGGGCGGTGCCCAAAGTGCCGGATTCGCCGCAGCAGCGGTCGGTGGGCTGCACCTCCTTGCCCAGCAGTTTGCTGGCGACTTTCTGCGGCTGGTAGGTTTTCATCGGGCTGTGGCAGGGGTCGTGGAACAGGTAGCCGGCGCTTTGCGTTCCGTCCAGGGTCACGTCCTTTTCCAGCAGATATTCATGGATGTCCAGGAGCCGGCAGCCGGGGAAGATGTGCTGGAACTCATATTTCAGCAGTTGATCCATGCAGGTGCCGCAGGAGACGACGACGGTCCTGATGTCCAGGTAGTTGAGGGTGTTGGCGATACGGTGAAACAGCACCCGGTTGTCGGTGGTGATGCGCCGTCCCCGGACGTGATCGCCATTGGCGGTTTGCGGGTAGCCGCAGCACAGATAGCCCGGCGGCAGGACAATTTCGGCTCCGGTCTCATAGAGCATGGCGATGGTGGCCAGGCCGATATCGGAGAACAGCCGTTCCGAGCCACAGCCGGGAAAATAGAATACGGATTCCGCATCGATGCTGGGCAACTCCGGTTTGCGGATAATGGGAATCTGGGTCTTGTCCTCCAGCCCCAGGGCGGTGCGGAAACTGAGGGAAGGAAGATCTACCTTGATGGGACGCCGCACCAGCTCCACCACCAGGGATTTCATGTCCGGTTTGCCGGTGGTGTTGGCAGGCGGGCGCTGCATGTCCTTGAGCAACCCCAGGGATTTGAACAACTTGTGCCCCAGGCCAATGCCCTTGAAACCCCAGCCAGCCAGCACTGTGCGCAACAGACGCACGGCCCGGGGGTTGTTGGTGTTGAGAAATTGCATGGCGGCCCAGCCGCCGGGGCTGAAGCGTTTTTGCTTGCGCTCGACCAGGATTTTGCGCATATGCACCGTGACCTCCCCGAAATCGATATTCACCGGGCAGGGGGCTTCGCATTTGTGGCAAATGGTGCAGTGGTCGGCGACATCATTCATTTCATCGAAGTGATGCAGGGACAGGCCGCGCCGGGTCTGCTCTTCGTACAGGAAGGCTTCGATGATGAGTCCTGTCGCCAAAATCTTGTTGCGGGGGGAATACAGCAGATTGGCGCGGGGAATATGGGTCTGGCAGACGGGTTTGCATTTTCCGCAGCGCAGGCAATGCCGAATCTCGTCATTAAGTCCGCCCAGTTCGCTGTCTTCGAGGATGATCGCTTCTTGTTGCAGCAGGCGCAGGGAAGGCGTGTAGGCCCCTTCCAGCCCGGAACCCGGCAGCAACTTGCCCCGGTTGAAATGGCCGTTGGGATCGACCTGTTCCTTGTAGGCGGAAAAATCCCGGAGCTTGTCTTCCCCCAGATACTGGATCTTGGTCAGGCCGATGCCATGCTCGCCGGAAATCACGCCGTCCAGCTCCCGGGCGATGTCCATGATGCGCTCCACCACACGGTCGGCTTCCTGGAGCATTTCATAATCGTGGGAATGCACCGGAATATTGGTATGCACGTTGCCATCGCCGGCATGCATGTGCAGGGCCACGAACAGGCGGCTGTCGCGCAGATCCCGATGGATGTCGTCGAGGTGATCCCGCAGGGGCTTGAGATCCTGCCCGCCAAAGGCGTCTTTCAACTGCTGTTCCACTTCCCGGCGATAGGAGTGGCGCAAGTCCCGGCGCAGCATCATGTCCAGCAGGCTGTCTTGCGGTCGGGCGAGAGCCGCCTCTTCGTCCCGCAGCAGCGCCTTGTGATCCGCCGCCGGCTGATGGAGATGTTCCAGGATGCTGGTCCAGCGCTGCAGCGCCGCCTCCACCAGGGCGCGGGCCGCGCTTTGTTTGTCCGCCATAATACGGCGGTTTTCCTCGGAATCCTGGAAATCCGCACAGCGGCACAGATGGGCCAGATCCGAATCCAGAAACGCCAGCACCGCCTTCATGATGCGCAGTTTGTTGCGGATGGACTGCTCGATGTTGATGGCCTCGATGCCACGGCTGTATTCCCCCAGGCGCTCGAGGGGGATGACCACGTCTTCATTGATCTTGAACGCATTGGTATGGGCGGAAATGGCCGCGGTGCGCGCCCGGTCCAGCCAGAACTGCTTCCGCGCCTCGGGGCTGGCGGCGATGAAGCCTTCTCCGTCCCGGGCTTTTGCCAGCGCCACCACATGTTCGGCAGCCTGCTCCAGTTTGCCCTCGTCATCACCGATCAGATCGGCAATAAGCACCATTTTGGGCTTGTCCCGCCGGGAAGCCTTGGTGGTGTACTTGACGGCTTTGATATAGCGCTCATCCAGGTGTTCCAGACCCAGCATGCGCACGTCTTCCTGGCTGTCGATATAGTCCCGCAGCTCGACGATGGCCGGCACGGCGCGGCCGATATCAGCGCTGAAGAATTCCAGGCAGACGGTGCGCACATGGGTGGGCATACGGTGCAGGATGAAACGTGCGGAAGTGATCAGCCCGTCGCAACCCTCTTTTTGCACCCCGGGAAGGCCGGAGAGGAACTTGTCCGTAACATCCTTGCCCAACCCGGATTTGCGGAAATTCCTGCCGGGGATCTCCAGGGTTTCGTCAGGCTTAAGCCGGGTCTTGCCATCCGGATGAAAGTGGCGGATGCGGAACCGCACCTGTTCCTGCTCATGGATCTTGCCCAGATTGTGCCCCAGGCGCTCCACCTCCAGCCAATTGCCTTCCGGGGTGACCATGCGCCAGGAAGCAAGGTTGTCCAGGGTGGTGCCCCACAACAGCGCCTTCTTGCCCCCGGCGTTCATGGCGATATTGCCGCCAATGGTGGAGGCATCCTGGGAAGTGGGATCCACGGCGAAAGCCAGGCCAGAAGCTTCAGCGACCTCGGATACCCGCCGCGTGACCACGCCGGCGCCAGTGCATATGGTGGGTACCTTGCCCTCGACACCGGGCAGCTCGATTTCCTCT
>JAMOMB010000023.1 GCA_027068795.1 Sedimenticola sp.
GTTCTTGTTGATGAGCAGCCGGCTGCCGATATGGACTTCCTTGCCAGGTTTGCTGCGCTGGCCGTTCAAATGAACCTTTCCGCCGGAAACCGCTTCCGCCGCCAGCTTGCGGGTTTTGAAAAAACGTGCTGCCCAGAGCCATTTGTCCAGGCGCATCTTGTCCGCTTCGGCCATGCTCAGGTCGGCCCGTCTTCCGAAGCCTCGGCGCTGTGGGCGAAGGCGGCTTCATCGTTGTGCGGCGCCCGGCCCAGAAGAGGGTCGAGTTCGCCATAGGCTTCCAGCTGCGCCATGTCGTCGAAGCCGCCAACGTGAAAGTCATCGATGAAAATCTGCGGTACGGTACGGCGGTTGCTGCGCTCGATCATTTCCAGCATCTTTTCCCTGTCCAGATCCACGCGAATCTCTTCATACCTGACTTCCTTGCTTTGCAACAGGGATTTGGCGCGAACGCAGTAGGGGCACATGGCGGTGGAATAGACGATGACGCGGGGTGATGACACAGCAGACCTCTCCAATGGCTGATGGCGGAAAATTCTTGTTTCCTTGTATCCTAGCATCTTTTTTGCGCCTGAAAACAGGGTAAACTGTGTCCTTTCGAGACAAAGTCGCTGTATTGCCATGTGGAAAGACGCTGCCGCAAAAACAATTTTTCTCAAAGACTATCAACCCCCTGCCTGGATCATCGAAACCGTGGATCTGGACTTTCGTCTGCAGGAGCAGGGTACCAGGGTCGTGTCCCGGCTGACCCTGGAGAAAAATCCTGACTGCCATGGCAAGACAGCTGAACTCAGGCTGGATGGCGAAGGGCTGAAGGCGATCTGGCTGCGTCTCGATGGCAAGGAGCTGGCGGCGGATGCCTACCATATCGATGAGCAAGGCCTGACTTTGTTTCATCCCCCCGCCCGGTTTGTGCTGGAATCGGAGGTAGAGCTGTCACCAGAGAGCAATACCGCGCTTGAAGGCCTGTATCGCAGTGGCGGTATGTTCTGCACCCAATGCGAGGCGGAAGGTTTTCGGCGCATTACCTGGTATCTGGACAGGCCGGATATCATGGCGCGCTTCAAGGTGCGCCTGGAGGCGGACAAGGAGCGCTATCCGGTGCTGTTGTCCAACGGCAACCCCCTGGAGCAGGGAGACCTCCCTGGCGGGCGGCATTATGCGGAATGGGAAGATCCCATACCCAAACCCAGCTATCTTTTTGCCCTGGTGGCCGGGGATCTGAAATATATCGAGGATTGGTTTACAACCTTGTCTGGCAAGCCTGTGCGGCTGCGCATCTATGTCGAGGCGGAAAATAGCGATAAATGCGATCACGCCATGCGTTCCCTGATCAATGCCATGCGCTGGGATGAGGAGAAATATGGCCGCGAATACGATCTGGATGTCTTCAATATCGTGGCGGTAAATGACTTCAATATGGGGGCCATGGAAAACAAGGGGCTGAATATTTTCAACTCCCGGTTCGTTCTTGCGCGCCCGGATACGGCGACAGATGAGGACTACCTGGGCATAGAGGCGGTAATCGCCCATGAGTATTTCCACAACTGGACGGGGAATCGCATTACCTGCCGGGACTGGTTTCAGTTGTCCCTGAAGGAAGGCTTTACTGTCTACCGGGACCAGGAGTTCTCATCGGACATGGGGGCCCGCGGCATAAAGCGCATTGAAGATGTGCGCCTGTTGCGCGCACACCAGTTTACCGAGGATTCCAGCGCCATGGCGCATCCGGTGCGCCCGGCGTCCTATATGGAGATCAATAATTTCTACACCATGACCGTGTATGAGAAAGGCGCGGAAGTAGTGCGTATGCAGGCAAACCTGCTGGGACCGGAACTGTTCCGCAACGCCACCGACCTGTATTTCCAGCGCCATGACGGCCAGGCGGTGACTACCGATGACTTTGTCGCCTGCATGGAGGCGGCGTCTGGCCGGGATCTGAGTCAGTTCAAGAACTGGTATGACTATGCGGGTACGCCGGAGCTGCAAGTCAGGGGGGAATACGATGCGGGAGCCAAAAGCTACCGACTGCATATTTCCCAACATGTTCCCGATACGCCGGGGCAGAGCAACAAGCCTCCTTTTCATATTCCCGTGGTGGTCGGGCTGCTGGACAGTCATGGCAAGGACATGCCATTGCGGCGGGCAGACGATGCGGTGCATCCGGGGCTGCTGGAAGTGACGCAGTCGGAGCAGAGCTTTACGTTCCTGGATGTGGAAGAAGCGCCGGTGCCATCCTTGCTGCGGGGATTCTCCGCGCCGGTCAGGCTGCACTATCCCTATGCGGATCATGAACTGGTATTTCTCATGGCCCATGATTCGGACGGGTTCAATCGCTGGGATGCGGGGCAGCAACTGGCGCAGCGCGTGATCCTGGGGTTGGTCGAGGGTTTGCCAGACGCTTCGGATATGCTCGCAGAATACACCCATGCCTTTCACCGTGCGCTGGATGCCGCGCATGTGGATCCCGCCCTGTTGTCCGAGGTGCTTTCCCTGCCTTCCGAATCCTTCCTGGGAGAACAGATGCCGGTCATCGATGTGGAAGGCATCCATCTCGCCAGAGAAAAGGTGAAGCGACATATTTCCCGAACCTTGCATGATGAGCTGCTGCGGCATTATCGGCTGCTGCAGGATGAAGGAGAGTACCAGATTACCCCCCGGGCCATTGGCCGGCGACGCTTGAAGAACCTGCTGCTGTCCTACCTGCTGGCGGGGGACAACGAAGAAGCCGGAAAACTGTGCGTGGATCAGTACAAGGCCGGACAGAACATGACCGATGTGATCGCCGCCCTGGCGCTCATTGCCGAAGGTGATTTGGCGCAAAGGGAGCAATTGCTGGAAGATTTCTCCCGGCGCTGGCGGAATGAGCCCCTGGTCATGGACAAGTGGTTCAGCGTGCAGGCGCGCTCCTGCCGTGAAGATACCTTGCGGCGTATCCTGGAACTGGAGAAGCATCCCGTCTTTTCCATGAAAAACCCGAATAAGGTGCGGGCGTTGATCGGCGGATTTGCCGGAGGAAACCCCCTGCGCTTTCATGCTGCGGATGGATCGGGGTATGCGTTTCTGGTGGACAAGGTGCTGGAACTGGATGCCATCAATCCGCAGATAGCCGCGTGGCTGTTGCGGAACCTGTCCCGCTGGCGGCGTTATGACGGAGATCGCCAGCGGCTGGCGAGGGAGCAGCTGGAACGGATCCGCAGCAGGGGTTCCGTTTCCGCCGATGTCTATGAAGTTGCGGTCAAGAGTCTGCAATCATGAAGGCATTGCTGGTAGTGGCGCATGGCAGCCGGCGTGCCGCATCGAATGATGAAGTGCGGGCGCTGTGCGAACGGCTGCAAAAAGAAGCCGGCGCGGAATTTTCACTGGTAAGAGCCGGCTTTCTGGATCTGGCCGAGCCCTCCATTCCTGAAGGGGTGGCGCAATGCGTGCGGCGGGGCGCCGGGCAGGTCGTGGTATTGCCTTACTTTCTGTCTGCCGGGCGGCATGTCAGCGAAGACATTCCGGCGGAAGTGGAGAAGGCGCGCGCTGCCCATCCGCATGTCGCCATCCGTTTAGCGCCCTATCTGGGGGCGGCGCCGGAAATCAGCGGACTTTTGCTCGCCCTTGCCGCGGATAGTGGGGAAGGTGACGGTTCTTCCGGCTGATCGGCCCTGCTGAAATAGCGGTAACTGCAGGGAATCAGCAACAAACTCACCAACAGGGAAAACGACAGCCCGGATACGATGGTGATTGCCAGGGGCTGGAGCATTTCGGAGCCTTGCCCCAAAGCCAGGGCCAGGGGCAGCATGCCCACCACGGTGGTCAGGGTGGTCATGAGGATTGGCCGTAGCCGCAGGCGGGCAGCTTCGACGATGGCCGGGATTTTGGGAAGCCCCTGGGCGCGTTTGATCTCGATATACTCCACCAGGATGATGGCGTTGTTCACCACGATGCCGGCGAGCATGATCATGCCCAGCCATACCGGCATGGAAATCGGAGTATCAGTCCATTTCAGGCCCAGGGCCACGCCGATGAGGGAAAACACCACGCCGAACAGAATGATCAAGGGATTCCGCAGGGATTCATACTGGACCGCCATCACCACCAGTACCAGAAACAGGGCCAATGCCAGCAGTTTGTAACCCGTCTGCTGGCTCTGCTGCAGGGTTTTGAGGCTGCCGCCTTCGTACAGGGTATAGCCTTTTGGCAATTGCAGTTCGTTCAACAGGTTCTGTGCATGGCGAATGGTCTGTTCCATGTTGAAACCCTGTTCCAGGGTGGCGTTCACCTCCACGATGCGTTGCTGCTGTTCTCTGATGATGGTGGCTGGCGCCGGTTTGAGCGCAATATCCGCCAATTCCCCCAGGCGCACGGGAACGGCGTTTCCTTCGGTTTCTCCCATGAGGATGATGTTCTGTAGATCGCCGGCGGTGGCGGTTTCTCTGGGATCGAGCTTCAACACCACGTCGATACTGCGGTCTGCGTCGATGATGCTGCTGATTCTCCGGCCTTCCAGGGCGTAGCGAACCGCCTTGCCGATGCTGTCCATGTTCAGGCCGAATTGCAGCAGTTTCTCCCGATCCGGCCGTATCGACAACTCCATGGTGGTGTCCTCGTTGGATTGCTTGATGTTGCGCAGGCCTGGAACTTCTCTCAGTGCTTTTGTCATTTCCCGGCCGATTTCCTTCAGCACTTCCAGATCCGCCCCGCGGACATGAAAGCTGATGTCGTCATCGCCACGACCGATGCGCAGACCGCGGATGCCGCGTTGGCGGATGTGGATTTTCACTCCGGCCAGTTGCAGCGCCTTGGTCAGCTTGCGCATTTTTTGCACCCATTGCTTGCTGCTGATGCGCTGGTCAACGGGCTTGAGCTGGACTTGCAGATTGGCGCGGTTGGCGGTTTCGTAGCGCGACCGCCCAAAGGTGAAACCGCCCACGGTGGTGAGCACGGAAGCGGTTTCCTTCTGCTGCAACACCAGTTCCTCGATACGGCTGGTGATGGCGTCCATGGCTTCTACATTGATGCCGCGGTCGGCGGTCAGATAGATGCCGATGCGACCGTCATCGATGCGGGGCAGAAAGGTGGACATGGGCTGCAGCAATTCCTTTGCGGTAAGGCCCAGAAGCAGCAGAAAGCCGAGAATGACCAGCCAGCCCCATTTCAGGATGCGGCGCAACAGCCAGATGTAGGCGTTTTGCAATTGGCTGATGATGCGGTTGATCCTGCGCCGCAGCCAGCCTTCCCTGGTTGCGGGAATGCGGGCGGCCAGGGCGGGCACCAGGGTCAGCGCAACGACCATGGACGCCACGATGGCGGCGGAAATGGTGATGATCAATTCCTGAAACAGCAGGCCGATCAGGCCGCCGATGAACAGGAAGGGCAGTACCGCGGCGAGATTGGTGGAAGTGGAGGCGAAAATGGCGCTGGTGACTTCCCCGGCGGCGGAGCTGGCGGCCTTTTCTCCCGCCTCGCCGCTGCGCTGATGGCGGTAGATGTTCTCCAGCATGACAATGGTGCTGTCCACCAGCATGCCCACGCCCAGGGCCAGTCCGCCCAGGGTCATGATGTTCAGGGTTAGGCCCACGGAAGACATGAGGGTGATGGCTACCAGAATGGCGATAGGGATGGCGCTGCCGATGATCAGGGTGCGGCGGATGCTGCCGAGAAACAGATAGACCACGAGCATGGCCAGCACCGCGCCGCTGAGCGCTGCGGCAATGGCGTTGTTCAGGGAGCGGCGGATATGCCGGGCTTCGTCGTTGACGGCCACGATTTGTACGTCTTCGGGGATCAATCCCCTGGCCTGGAGTTGGGCGAGCTGAGTGTTTACACCATCGACCACGGATACGGTGTTGGCCTGTGGCTGCTTCTGGATGGACAGCTTGATTGCCGTTTGCTGGTCCAGGCGGATGTGCAGGCGGGGGATTTCGTGTCCGTCAGTGATTTTTGCGAGCTCCCCCAGTTGCATGGACTGGAACGCCTCCTTGCGGTTTTTCAGGGAGAGGGGAAGGCGTTCGATGTCCGTGGCGCGGTGCAGGCGGCCCAAAGTCTGTACGGGAAACTCCGTGGAAGCACTGTGCAGGCGTCCGCTGGCGACATCCCGGTTCTCCCTTTGCAGGGTTTCTTCTATGTCGAAGATGTCCAGCCCGTGGGCAAGCAGGCGCTCCTGGTTGGTGATGATCTGGATTTCCCTGCGCATCCCTCCTGCCACTTCCGCGGCAGCCACGCCTGGTACGTTGATCAGCCATTTGCTGAGTGAATAGTCCACCCAGTCGCGCAGGCTTACCGGATCCTGGGTGCTGGAGCTGATGGCGTATTCGGCGGCGGGCAGCTGGGAGGGGTCGCGTTTGTAGATAACCGGAGGTTCGATGCTATCCGGTAAAAAGCGTTTGGCCCGGTCCAGGCGGGTGGAGGCGTCGCGCAGCGCAATATCGATGTCCTTGCCATAGGCGAAATCGAGATCCACCGCGCTTCGTCCCTCGAGCGTGGCCGAGCGGATGTGAATGGCGTCCTCGGTGATGGCCAGTTGTTCTTCCAGTTGCCGGGTGATCCGGTCTTCCATGATGCCCGCCGGCACGCCGGGGTCATTGACCCGCACCCCGATGCTGGGATAGATGATATGCGGCAGCAGGCCGATCTTGAGGCTGCCCAGGGAAAACAGTCCCAGCACTACGGCGGCCAGGGTCAGCATGACCGCCGCAACCGGATGATGCACAGACCAGCGGGCGATACCGCCGCGATCAGCTAATGGCGGCTTGGTCATTTGTGCAGGATGAAAAGAATCGCCTTGGCATGTATGGGGAAGTCTTTTTCGTTGTTTCCCGCAAGTTAGCCTATGGGGAAGCATTTGGCAATGCGGGCAGTCGCCTTGCGCCCCGGCGAGAGGCCGTTTCCCCGGCGCGGGCCAGCGCCGGGGAAGTGATCGCCGTCTATCTGGCGATGTTGGCGTACAGGGCGGTGATGTAGTTCATCTGGGTCAGTATCTCGTCCAGGGAGCGAACCACCAGCGAGGGGATATAGTTGCCGCCCTTCAGTTGCTTGCTGATCTTGAAGGTATTCCAGTCCTCTTCGACTTTTTTCAGGGCATCGTTGATTTCGGAAGTGTTTTCCGGCGCGGCTTGCAGCAGTTTCAATGCCTCGGTGAATTCGGTTACGGCCTTGTTCTGCCCGACCTCATATTCGGGGTTGTCCAGCCCCCAGCTTCTGAGTACATAGAACTTCGCGATGCGCTGGGAAAGCATGCGCTGCCTGCCGGAGATGTTGACCAGCTTTCCTGCGCTGCTTCCCGAGCGGTCTTCCAGCAACAAGACGAACTTGTGCGTCTTTGCCAGTACTTCATCAGACATGGCGGCCAGCTCCACCGCTTTTTCCTTGGAGGGCTTTGCAGTTGCCAGCGCCTTGTATTTTTTCCACAGGCGGGTGATTTCGGCAATGGTTTTTCTTTCTTCTTCGGTAGCGGCGAAGTCCGTAAGTTCCGCCAGTTGCTTCTCGAACAGGGCTACCGAGTCCGTGAGCTGCATTTTTGCGCTGAGCATGACTTTTCTTCCCACCAGTACATAGGCTTTTACGATGCGTTGCGAGAGCATGCGCTGGCGACCGGCCTTGTTGATGGCGTCACCCATGGAAAGGCCGGATTTTGCGGGGGGCGCCGCCTGGATATTTCCGGAAAAGAAAAAAGGCATGATGCAAGTGAGAAGAAGCAGGTATCTTTGTAGTTTCATGAGTTTCCGCCCATCGAATTGAATAACAGCACTTGGTAAAACATCGCCCACCTGAATCTTGAGCAGATTGCGTGGCCATTGATTGCAATTATCCATGAAAGTCGTAAAGACAAATTGTCTTTATCCGCCATTCACTTGACGTGACAAACGAACGCGTTTGTTATTCCGGTTTAACAACGCGGGCATCCGTGCATTGGTGTAGGTCTGCTTTATGCGGGATCCGGTTCAATACAGATTTACAAAGGCATAGCGGAATAGGATCTGATAGCCCTGCATGGCCGGCGCACATGAAGTATTCAGCAAGATGTAAGGATGCGCTATGATTAAAATCAACTAGCACTATGTTTCGTTTAAAACTGTGACCAGTGTACCATTTTTCAGGTTTGTAAATCCACGTTTGACGACTCGGTCACTTGCTTCCAGTCCTTCGGTGACCTCCAGCCAGTCGCCAAATCGTTCCCCGCTGGTGATGTCTTTTCGCGCCACTTGCTTGTTTTCTACAATATAGACGTATTCGCCCCTCCGGTCTGTGCGCAGGGCGGCAAAGGGGATCATAAGACGTGTTTTCGCCATGCCGGTCAGCGCTACTCGCACGAATTGTCCTGCGCGCAGGATCTCCGGCGAATCGTCCAGCTTGACTTCGATGGTTCCCAGGCGGCTTTGTGGATCCAGGGTGGGGAAGATGCGTTGCAATCTGCCTGTAAGCGGTTGTGAACCCGGCCGATCCAGTTGTATCTTGACGGTGCTTTCCGTATCCAGGTCCGCCAACAGTTGCTCGGGGGCGGCCACCCGAACCACCAGCGAGCGGGGGTTGGCCAGGGTCAGCAGGTGGTGGTTGCGGGGCACGGCGTCGCCGGGCTCGGCCAGACGGCGGGTGATGACCCCGCTGAAAGGCGCCTTGATGGTGGTGTAGTTCAGGCGGGTTTCCAGTATTTCCACTTCGGTCTGGGCAAGCTCCAGCTCGGTTTGCGCTTCGATCAGGTCTTCTTCCGAAGTGGCTTTGGTCTTGCGCAGACGCTCCAGACGGGAAACTCGCCGGGTGGCCATGGAGCGCGTGGCCTTGGCTTTTCTCAGCTCCGCCTTGAGGCGTTCATCGTCCAGTACGGCCAGGATGTCTCCTTTTTTGACCTTGTCTCCCTCGAACCAGGGCAGGCTGGTGACGAGCCCTTCTTCCCGGGTGTGTACGCGCAAGACATGACGGTATACCAATGTGCCGGAGCGCCGCCAGTTGCCGGCGATGGAGCGTTTCTGCACCTGGGCGACTTCCACCAACACCGGAGAGGTCTTGCCTGGTTTCTGCGTCGGGGCGGGCGCCTTGCCGTCGCTACAGGCGCCGGTGAGCGCAAGCAGCAGGAGGGGCAGGATTCTTGCGATAGGCATATTCAATATCAATAGTTGTAGTGTTTCACTTCTCGCTTGATGTTTCGCTGGATGGCGATGGCTTCGGGTTTCCAGTCCAGATCCTGCAGGGGGATTTCCGGATACAGGTCGTTGAGGGCGACCAGGCGTTCGCCTTGTTCATCCTGCAGATATTGCCGGAACCAGCGCACACCTTCCACCAGGGCCATGATGTACATGCCATGAACGCATTGCTCGGAAGGTTCGAGGATGATGATGCAGCCGTCCGGGAATTCCGGTTCCATGCTGTCTCCGAGAACCTGGAGGGCGAAAGGCTCCCTGGCGCTGCAGTTACTGAGGGAGTCCTGTGATTCTTCCACCTGAATTCTCCGCTTTTGTTATCATGTGCTGCTTGGTTGCAGGGACGGAAATCCCTGATTCTTAAGAGTTAATTTGATTTTTAGTATAGCATGAATCATGTAAGGGGGCAGTCCCCGCAAGTACACAAGAATCGGCGTGATCTGCATAACCTGCGGAATATGCTGCCGTTTCTCTGGGAATTCCGCGGGAGGGCGCTGTTCGCCCTGGGTTGCCTGGTGCTGTCCAAGGTGGCCAATGTGGGGGTGCCTTTGGTGCTCAAGCATATTGTGGACGCCCTGGAAACCCAGCCGGGACGGGTGCTGGTGCTGCCCCTGAGTCTGTTGCTGGCCTATGGTGCGCTGAAGCTCTCCGCCAGTCTGTTCAATGAACTTCGGGATGTGGTTTTCGCCAAAGTGCGTTACCGGGCCATGCGCCGTTTGTCCACCCGGGTGCTGGAGCATTTGCACAATCTTTCCCTGGGCTTTCACCTGGAGCGCCAGACGGGCGGCATCAGCCGGGATCTTGAGCGTGGCACACGCTCGGTAGCCCAGATCCTCAATTACATGGCGTTCAGCATACTTCCCATTTTGGTGGAATTCGTACTGGTAGGCGCCATCCTGTTCACTCAGTACGATTCGGTATTCATGCTCATCACTTTTGGCACAGTGCTGGTCTATGCCCTGGTGACGGTGGCGATAACCGAATGGCGCATGGATTTTCGTCACCATATGAACAAGCTGGATTCCGAAGCCAATTCCCAGGCCATGGACAGCCTGATCAACTATGAAACCGTAAAATATTTCGGCAATGAAAAGCTGGAGGTGGAGCGCTTCGACAACAAACTCAATGCCTGGGAGCAATGGGCGGTAAAAAGCCAGACTTCCATGTCCATACTCAATTTCGCCCAGGGCGCGGTGATTGCCGTCGGGGTTACGCTGGTGATGATTTTTGCCGCACAGGGCGTTACCGCGGGTGACATGAGTATCGGGGATCTGGTGCTGGTGAACGCCTTTCTGCTGCAACTGTTCATTCCCCTGGGGTTTCTCGGGATCGTCTATCGTCAGATCAAGTACGCCCTGGCGGATATGGATCTGATTTTCAAGCTGCTGGAGCGGGAGCCGGAAATACGCGATGCTCCCCATGCACAGCCCTTGCGGCTGAAAGGAGGCCGTGTGCGTTTCGAGCAGGTGGATTTTTCCTATCAGCCGGAACGCAAGATCCTGTCGGGCGTGGATTTCGAGGTGCCGCCGGGGAAGAAGCTGGCCATTGTCGGGCACAGTGGCGCGGGCAAGTCCACCATCGCCCGTCTGCTGTATCGTTTCTATGATGTAACCGGGGGCTGTATATGCATCGATGGCCAGGATATACGGGACGTCACCCAGGACAGCTTGCGCGCCGCCATTGGCATCGTGCCCCAGGATACGGTGCTGTTCAATGATACGATTTACTACAACATTGCCTACGGACGCATTTCGGCCAGTCGCAAGGAAGTGGAGCAGGCGGCGGAGATGGCGCACATCCGGGCCTTCATTGAAGGCCTGCCCGACGGCTGGGACACCATGGTGGGTGAGCGTGGACTGAAGCTTTCCGGCGGGGAGAAGCAACGGGTGGCCATTGCCAGGGTCATGCTCAAACGCCCCCGGATCCTGGTGTTCGATGAAGCCACTTCTTCCCTGGACAGCAAAACCGAACAGGCGATTCAGGAAACCCTGGTGCAGGTGGCGCAGCACCATACCACCCTGGTGGTGGCGCACCGGCTTTCCACTGTCGTGGATGCGGATGAAATCCTGGTGATGGAAAAGGGGCGGATTTGCGAGCGCGGCACCCACCGGCAATTACTGGCCCAGGCGGGCCTCTATGCGGAAATGTGGGATTTGCAGCAAAAAAAACGGGCTGAGGATAACTCAGCCCGCAACAAGCAGGAGCTTCGATGAAAAAGAATCGTCCTGAAACCGTGGCTTCAGGGTTGTTTGCAGGCGCCGCACCAGAGGTCGGCAAGTCTGTGGTTGTGCGCAAGCTTGCTCAACCGGCAGGGCAGGCAGCGCCAGATTGCATTGGCTGCGCCTATTGCCGCGCCTGCGAGGATCAACCCCCAAAATACCTGGTCGATCCAGTCTCGCGTCATTACGCCTTCCAAACCATACATCATATAGGTGGTGATGGAAAAGACCATTGCCGACGCCAATCCGAGTAATATGGGCAACATATTTCTGTACCTGAAAAATTCTCTGGATAATTAATATATCATACTTTTCTAATATATGGGTATTGACAGTTCACAATCAAGGGTGGGAAAGCAGTCCGTGGAAATGTATCTGGTCGGGGGCGCGGTTCGTGACAAGCTCCTGGGCTTGCCCGTCAAGGATCGTGATTGGGTGGTGGTTGGCGCCACCGTGGAAGACATGCTGGAGATGGGCTTTCAGCCCGTGCCTGGTGTTTTTCCGGTGTTTATTCATCCCCAGACCGGAGAGGAATACGCCCTGGCCCGGCGTGAAACCAAAACCGGCCCCGGATACCATGGGTTTTCCGTGGAAACCGGCCCGGACGTCACCCTGGAGCAGGATCTCGCCCGCCGGGATCTCACCATCAACGCCATGGCGGAGGATGAAAGAGGGACGATCATCGACCCCTTCGGCGGGCGAAAGGATCTGCAACGCCGGTTATTGCGACATGTTACTCCTGCTTTTGCCGAAGATCCCGTACGTTTGCTGCGTATTGCTCGATTTTCCGCCCGTTTTTCCAGCCTGGGGTTCCATGTCGCCCATGAAACCCATGGTGTGATGAAGGAAATGGCGGCGGCCGGGGAGCTGGCGCATCTGCAAGGACAGCGAATCTGGCAGGAAATGGCCAGGGCGCTCATGGAAGCGCAGCCCTGGCGGTTTTTTCAGGTGCTCCACGCCTGTGGCGCCCTTGGACGCCTGTTTCCGGTACTCGCTTCCGCATTGCCGGATTCCCCGGGAGATGAAAATCCAGAGGAGGATGGAGAGCCAATCGCGGTGCTGAAGCGCGCCGTGACGGGCAAAGCAAGTCTGGCGCTGCGATTCGTCTGCATCATGCAATATGCCGTAGATGCCGGTCACCCTGCCAGTCAGCTGACGGCATGGTTGGCAGTGGAGAAAAAAACCGCGACACTGTTTGAAAACTGGCTGCTGGCCCGTCCCTTGCTCTTGGACTTGCCCAAGGGGAATGCACGGGCGTATCGCCAGTATTTGCAGCGTTTTCGCCATTGTCTGCCCCAGCTTGGCCAGCTTGCGCAGATCTGTATGCCGCATTTGGCGGAACAGTTGTCGCCCTTGCTGGAACAGGCCCGGGCCGCCATGCTGAGCGTAGATGTGGCGGAGTTGCAGGAACAGGGCTTGCAGGGAAGGTTTCTGGGTGAAGAACTGCGCCGCCGGCAGGAACAAGCCATTGCATCCGTGTTGAGGGGATCGGGTGAAAACTGAAAAAGACAATAGCGCCGGGAAAACAATTCCCGGTACCTGGCAGATACTGCATTCCGGGCGATTGCTGCCGCCCCTGCTGGTGTTGGGGAGCAGCCTAGCGGCGGGTGGTGTGATCTCCCTGTACGGCTTGTACAATCAAGGGCTGGACAGAATTGCGCTGTATCTCCTCGTGCTGACGGGCGGCCTGGCCCTGGTTGGCCTCGGGATATTCCTGCTGCAGATGAAGCGTCAGTTGCTGGCGCCTCTGGCGGCCCTGGAAACCTCTGTGGCCCAGGTGTCCCAGGGGGAGCCGGGAGCGGCATTGCCGAGGGAGGATACCGGCGTGTTCAGCACCATGGTGGCGGATATCGACAGCATCAACAAGGAACTGATGGATCTGTATGAAGACATGGATAGCCGTATCGCCCGGCATACCACCAGGCTGGCGCAGAAGACGGCGTCACTGAAAATCCTTTACGATGTGGCCGCCACCATCAACCGGGTGGAAGACCTGGATGAACTGCTGGTGCGTTTTCTGCGGGTGCTCAAGGAAATGGTCAACGGCCTGGCCATTAGCGCCAGAGTCGTGCAGTTGGGCGGGCGCATGCGTCTGGTTGGAGCAATCGGCCTGGACAACCAATTGCGGCGGGAGGCGGAATTGCTGCCCCTGGAGCTTTGCCCCTGTGGCGTGGCGCTCTCTCCAGGAGATGTATGTTGCAGGCATGAGATGCAATACTGCGCCAAACAGCTGGGGAGAAAAATGTTCTCGGAAGAAGAGGTGGAATTGATCTCGGTGCCCCTGGAATACCATGGAGATGTTCTCGGGCAGTACGATATCTATGTGCGTCCTCCCGGTCTTTCCGACCGGGAGGATATTCTGGAGCTGCTGGAAACCGTTGGCAGTCACCTGGGCATGGCGGTGGCCAAGCAGCGTTCCGATGAAAATGCCCGCCGCCTTTCCATCTACAAGGAACGCAATGCCCTGGCCCATGAACTGCACGACTCCCTGGCGCAGACCCTGGCCAGCCTGCGCTTCCAGATCCGCATGATGGAGGACAGCCTGCAACAGGAGCAGGGCTGTCAGCTGGTGGCCAGTGATCTGGAGCGCATTCGCAATGGCGTGGATGAAGCGCATACGGAGCTGCGTGAATTGCTCAACAGTTTTCGCGCCTCCATGGATGGCAGGGATCTGAGTACCGCCCTGGAAAAACTGGTGCAGCGCTTTTCCTCGGAAACCGGAATTGCGACCTACTACCAGCAGGAATGCGTGCAGCCAAAGCTCTCTTCCACGGAGGAGATGCAGATACTGCGCATCGTGCAGGAATCCCTGGCCAATATCCGCAAACATGCCCGGGCCCATACGGTGCGGGTGTTGCTGACCTGCCGTTCCGGCGCCTATGTTTTCCTGGTCGAAGATGATGGCGTAGGATTCGAAGGCCAGGCCCGGGAGGGACACCCGGGAGAACATATCGGCCTTTCCATCATGGAAGAGCGGGCGAGGCGTCTGGGAGGGCGATTGCGCATCGAAAGTGAAGTGGGTGAGGGCACCCGGGTGGAATTGACCTATGCGCCCGAAGTGCGCTCGCGGGACATCGACAGGAAATGGGTGAGCTGATGCGAATACTGCTGATTGACGATCATGCCTTGTTCCGCATCGGTCTGCGGGAACTGCTGGAGCGGCGCGGGCTGGAAGTGGTGGATGCCGTCGGCGACTGCGAGGTGGGCATTGCGCTGGTGGAGGAAACACAACCGGATGTGGTGCTGCTGGATATGCGCATGCCGCAAATGTCCGGCCTGGATGTATTGCAGGTGTTGCGCGACAAGGGACAACGGATGCCTGTGGTGATTCTCACGACCAGCCGGGTGGAAACCGATGTGATTGCGTCTTTGCAATGCGGCGCCCAGGGGTATCTGCTAAAAGACATGGAGCCGGATGACCTGATTCGCTCCCTGAACGACATCGTCTCCGGGCAGACGGTGGTGGCCAATGAGCTGACCATGGTGCTGGCCAGAGCCGTGCGCGGGGATGAGCCGGCGAAGAACGAATCCGCCATGGATCAGCTGACCCCCAGGGAGCAGGAGATTCTTTGCCTGCTGGCCGAAGGACAGAGCAACAAGGTGATCGCAAGAAACCTGGGGATTTCCGATGGCACGGTGAAGCTGCATGTAAAAGCCATATTGCGCAAGCTGGATGTGCATTCCCGGGTGGAAGCCGCGGTGATCGCGGTAGAACAGAAGTTTTGCCGGAAAGATGAATTCAACTGAAAAAACCATGTATAAGCGAGTGAGAAAAAACCAATGAAGCGTTTTCTGGAACTGGTAAAAGACTGTTTGAGCACGGTCAAGGAACATATGCCCTGGGATCTTGAAGAGCGGCTGCGGGACAATCCGGATCTCTTGCTGGTGGATGTGCGTGAACCCTATGAATACGAAGCCATGCATATCCAGGGCTCCCTGCTGGTGCCTCGCGGCATCCTGGAATCCGCCTGCGAATGGGACTACGAAGAAACCGAGCCGGAGCTGGTTATGGCCAGAGAGCGGGAAGTGGTGGTGGTATGCCGCTCGGGCCAGCGCAGCGTACTGGCCGCCAACTCCCTGCAGGTGCTGGGCTTCAAGAACGTGGCTTCCCTGCAGACCGGTATTCGCGGCTGGAAGGACTATGACCTGCCCCTGGTCGACGGGCAGGGCAACAACGTGGATCTGGATGATGCGGATGAATACTTTACGCCGAGACTGCGCGAAGACCAGTTGCGCCCCGAAGGCTGGGTTGATCCGGTATGAGTCTGTATGGCGTACTTCAAGCAGGGGGTTCGTCGATTTTGGCCTGCGCCTTTTCGACCTTTTTTCGTATCCAGCGGACGCCGAGAATCAAGGCGCCGGCGACCACGGGAATGGAAATGCCGATTACCAGTTCCGGCTTGACGGGCATGCCGGCAGTTTTTGCGGCTTTTGCCAGATAGCCGACCAGGCTGACCAGGTAGTAGGTAATGGCGGCAACGGACAGGCCTTCCACGGTTTCCTGCAGGCGTAGCTGCAGCCGGGCGCGCCTGTCCATGGACTCCAGCAGGGACTGATTCTGCCGCTCAAGGGTGATGTCCACGCGGGTGCGCAGCAACTGCCCGGTCTGGGAAATCCGTTTTGACAGGGTGTTCTGGCGTTTGTTGACCGATCTGCAGGTGTTCATGGCAGGCGTCAGACGCCGATCCATGAACAGGCGAAAGTGGCTCGATGAGCGGCTGTACTCGACTTCCGTGGCCAATGTGGTCAGTTTGTCCAGCAATGCCGACGGGTCGCCGTTTTTCGACATGGCCATGGTGATGTCCAGCAGGCGCTGATCTCTTTCGTTCAGTTCCGGCAGCATCTTGCGCGCCATGGGATAGGCCAGCAGCGCCATCATGCGGTAGACCTCGATCTCGAACAGGCGCTGCAGCAGGCGGCCGGCCTGGCGGCTGCTGAAGATGCCGTGGTCAATCACCAGCAGCCGGCTGAAGCCATCGGCGTGGATACGGAAATCGGTCAGTGCGCTGGCGACACCGCCAGCCACTTCCGATCCGATCAGGGTGTTGCCTTCGAACAGGGGACTGATGGCGTCCAGATCAATGGGTTGGCGTTCCTTGTTGTCCTTGTCCTTGCAGATCATGCCCGCGTGTATGGCGGCGATTACCTGCCCTGGGAGACTTTCCAGCCAGGCGTCCGGTACGCTGCGCAATGCTGTTTCGGCAAAGGGGTCGCTGCAGTCGCCGGTGGTGTAAAAGGTGTAGGTGCTGAATTCGGTATGCAGCTCCCAGCGTAGCTGGAACGAACCAAAATCACCGTTGAAATGATCCGCTTCCGGGGGGGGTGGCGGGACGAGATAGCGCTCGCAGAGCGCGCCCAGCGCCTCGCGGTCTTCCTGACGCTGCTTGGTATTGAGCAGGATTGCGATATGGCTGGCCCGCGCCGGAATATGGATGGATGCATAAGGCCGGGCATGCACTTCATTGGCAAGCTGAAAACGTTGCGGATGATTGGCGGGGATAGGCATGGTTTGTCTGCGTTCCTGATGCTATTGCATTGAGCAGCCGAAGGGGGAAAGTTGTACGAACAGCACTATAAACGGCATTGCCGTGGATGGCAAAATCAGGCGCGCTGCCGGTCTGTATTCTTTCCCTTGTACCAGGACAGCTTTTCATGCAGCTGTACTACTTCTCCCACCATGATCAGGGTCGGCGGCCTGGGCTGCTCTCTTTCCACCAGTTCCAGGATGTTGCTCAGATTGCCGGTAAACACCCGTTGCATATGGGTGGTTCCCTGCTGCACCAGGGCGATGGGCATGTTTTCCGGAACGCCATGTGCAATCAGTTGTTCCACGATTACCGGCAACCCCATCAGCCCCATGTAGAACACGATGGTCTGGTGGGGTTGGGCAAGTTGATGCCAGTTGAGATTCATGCTGCCGTCCTTGAGATGGCCGGTAACGAAGGTAACGGACTGGGCGTAGTCCCTGTGGGTAAGGGGAATGCCGGAATAGGTGGCGC
>JAMOMB010000024.1 GCA_027068795.1 Sedimenticola sp.
CCGCCCTCAAGCAACGCATCACCGATGACATGAAAGCCGCCATGAAAAGCGGTGACAAACCTCGGCTGGGTGTGATTCGCCTGATTCTCGCCGCCATCAAGCAAATCGAGGTGGATGAGCGCATCGCGCTGGATGATGCGCGGGTGCTGTCGGTGCTGGACAAGATGGTCAAGCAGCGCCGTGATTCCATCGCCCAGTACGAAAGCGCCGGGCGCAGCGAGCTGGCGGATCAGGAAAGGTTCGAGATCGGCATCATCCAGGAATATCTGCCCCAGCAGCTCTCCGACGACGAGATCAGCGCGCTCATCGACGAAGCCATGGCGGCCACGGGGGCCGCATCCATGAAGGACATGGGCAAGATCATGGGCATGCTCAAGCCCAAGCTGCAGGGCCGCGCCGATATGGGCGCCGTCAGCGCCCGGATCAAGCAGAAGCTCTCGGGCTGAACCCAAACCCTGCTAAACTTCCGGAGTGGCCGGAAAGATCCCTCCAGAGTTCATCGACAACCTGCTGTCGCGGGTGGATGTGGTTGACATCGTCAACCAGCGCGTGCCCCTGCGCCGGGCGGGCAGCGAATACAAGGCCTGCTGCCCCTTCCACGACGAAAAGACCCCTTCTTTCACCGTAAGCCCCAACAAGCAGTTCTACCATTGCTTTGGCTGCGGCGCCCACGGCACGGCTCTGGGCTTTTTGATGGAATATGACCGCCTCAGCTTCCCCGAGGCCGTGGAAGAGCTCGCCGCCAGCGTCGGCCTGGAACTCCCCACGGAAATCGCTTTTCAGCAAGGCCCGGACAACCGTCCCCTGTACCAGCTCATGGATCAGGCCGCGGACTATTTCCGCCAACAGCTGCGCCAGCATCCCGATGCGGCGAAAGCAACCGAGTACCTGCAACAGCGCGGGCTGTCCGGAGAAATCGCCCGGGCCTACCGCATCGGCTTCGCGCCTCCCGGCTGGGACAATCTGCTGCAGCAGTTGGGGGGCGGCAGTGAAAGAATCCGGCAACTGGAAACCAGCGGCCTGATTTCCTCAAACAACCACAAGCAGTACGACCGCTTTCGCAACCGCATCATGTTCCCCATTCATGACGCCCGGGGACGGGTAGTGGGTTTTGGCGGACGGGTCATGGGCGATGACACCCCCAAATATCTCAACTCCCCGGAAACCCCCATCTTTCACAAAGGCCGGGAGCTGTATGGCCTGTACGAGGCCCGCAAGGCGCTCAAGGACATCCCTTCCCTGCTGGTGGTGGAAGGCTATATGGATGTGGTCGCCCTGGCCCAGTACGGCATCCGCAATGTGGTCGCTACCCTGGGAACCGCAACCACCGCCGACCATCTGGAAAAGCTGTTCCGCAGCGCCCCGGAAGTGATTTTCTGTTTCGACGGCGACCGGGCGGGGAAAGAGGCCGCCTGGAAAGCCCTGGAGACCACCCTGCCCCTGCTGCGGGACGGCCGCCAGGCGCGGTTTCTGTTCCTGCCCGATGGCGAAGACCCGGACAGCCAGGTGCGAAAACAGGGCAAGAACGCCTTTCTGGCGCAAATGGATCAGGCCCGGCCCCTGTCCGATTTCCTGTTCGGCAAGCTCGGTGAGCAGGTTGACATGAGCACCCTGGACGGACGCGCCCGTCTGGTTTCCCTGGCAAAACCATTTGTGGAACAGCTGCCCAAAGGGGTATTCCGCGACATGATGAACCAACAGCTGGCCCGGCTCTCCGGAACCCGGATGGCAGAAAAAACAACGCCCGTGACAAGGCGGCATGGCGCTTTCCGCGGCGCCCGGCCCATGCTCATGAAACCCGTACACCGCGCCATTGCCTTGCTACTGCAACACCCCGAACTGGCCAGGGAGGAAAATCTGCCCCGGGCATGGATGCAACTGGAAACCCCGGGGGCGAAGATACTCAAGCAACTACTTGAAACTCTGCGAGAAAACCCCACCTGTACTACAGCGGCGCTGGTCGAACGCTGGGAGGATGAAGCGGTTCGCCACCACCTGGGAAAACTGGCCACAATGGATCTGGCCGTTACCGGCGACCAGGCCGAACAGTTTCACGGCTGCCTGCTGCGCCTGGAAAAAGAAGCCCGGCAGCAAGCGGGCAAACAGGCGCGAAACAAGCTTCGGCCCTCGGACATGACCGAAGAAGAGAAAAAGCTGCTGCGCCAACTATACTCAAACAAGAAGCCCGGGTGATTTTCAGGTCAATTATTTGTGCAAATTACATTGATAGAGGTATAATGCCGAGTTCTTTTTTTGGGCGCTTTATTAACGATATTTGCGAGCATTATGGATCAGCAACAATCTCAATCCCGTATTAAAGATTTGATCACCAAAGGCAAGGAGCAGGGCTTTCTTACCTATGCCGAGGTAAATGATCACCTGCCCGACACCATTGTCGATTCAGATCAGATTGAAGATATCATTCGCATGATCAACGAGGTTGGTATCCCGGTATACGAAACCCCGCCGGACAAGGACGACACCACCATCAACGCCGATGCGGTTCCCACTGACGAGGAAACGGCAGAAGCCGCTGCACTGGCGCTGGCGTCCGTTGACAGCGAATTTGGCCGCACCACCGATCCGGTGCGCATGTACATGCGCGAAATGGGCACGGTAGAGCTGCTCACCAGGGAGGACGAGCTGCGCATCGCCAAACGCATCGAGGACGGACTCAACCAGGTTGGCGCCGCCCTGGCCACCTTCCCCCCTGCTGTCGACTTTCTGATCAACAAGATCACTGACGCCGCCGCGGAAGAAGCGAAGTATTCCGACGTCATCGTTGGACTCATCGACCCCAATGAACCGGACGTTCCCGCCCCTCCCATGCCGCCTGCGGCGAAAAAAGACGGCGAGGAAGAAGAAGTCGATGCCGGCCCGGATCCCCAGCTGATCATCGACAAGACCGTGGAGCTGGCGAAAGCCAACAAAGCCTGGCAGCGCCATCTGAAAAAGCACGGCAACGACGCCAAATCCAGGAAGCTCAGCGGACGCATCGTCGAGATCTTCACTGAAGTAAAGCTGAACCCCCAACTCTTCGTCCGCATGGCCAACACCTTGCATGACGCCGTGGCGAACATTCGTCAGCAGGAACGCATCATTCTGGACCTGTGTGTAAACCAGGCCGGCATGCCACGCCGGGATTTCATCACCAACTTCCCCAAGAACGAAACCAACCTCGACTGGGTGAAGGAGCAATGCAAGGGCAACCCGCCCTACGCCAAAAAGCTCAAGGAACTGGCGGAGGATATCATCCGCGCCCAGCGCAAACTGTTGGCCGTCGAGGAAAGCTGCGGCCTGAACATCGCCGACATCAAGGAAATCAACCGCAAAATGTCCATTGGCGAGGCCAAGGCGCGCCGCGCCAAGAAAGAAATGGTCGAGGCCAACCTGCGCCTGGTGATTTCCATCGCCAAGAAATACACCAACCGCGGCCTGCAGTTCCTGGATCTGATCCAGGAAGGCAATATCGGCCTGATGAAAGCCGTGGACAAATTCGAATACCGCCGCGGCTACAAGTTCTCCACCTATGCGACCTGGTGGATCCGTCAGGCCATCACCCGCTCCATCGCGGATCAGGCCCGCACCATCCGCATCCCGGTGCACATGATCGAAACCATCAACAAGCTGAACCGCATCTCCCGCCAGATGATTCAGGAGAAAGGCCGCGAACCCACCCCGGAAGAGCTTTCCGAGCGCATGGAAATGCCCGAGGACAAGGTGCGCAAGGTGCTGAAGATCGCCAAGGAGCCCATCTCCATGGAAACCCCCATCGGTGATGACGAAGATTCCCACCTGGGCGACTTCATCGAGGATCAGGGCGCAATTTCGCCCATGGATTCCGCCACCATGGAAGGCCTGCGCGAATCCACCCAGAACATGCTCGCCGGCCTCACCCCCAGAGAAGCAAAGGTGCTGCGCATGCGTTTTGGCATCGACATGAACACCGACCACACCCTGGAAGAAGTGGGCAAACAGTTCGACGTCACCCGCGAACGCATCCGCCAGATCGAGGCAAAAGCGCTGAGAAAGTTGCGCCACCCCACCCGATCAGAGAAAATGCGCAGCTTCCTCGACGGAGACTCCTCTTAAGGCACCCGGAAGCCCCGCATGTCCATGCCGGGGTTTTCCCGTAAACACGGGCCCTTAGCTCAGTTGGTTAGAGCAGTCGACTCATAATCGATTGGTCGTAGGTTCAAGTCCTACAGGGCCCACCATCTCCCTTGCGTTCCTTATCGCATTCCTGTCCTTGACCAGGCTCGCCGTGGCATCCCCGGGGTGAACGCTATATTCGAACAGCACAGACCGCTTGTGATCTGACGGCAGGCATCCTATCCTCATTACTCCCATTCTCTCTTTCGGCAGGAGCGACAGCAATCATGGCGGAACCGGCCCGCATTCCCGGCGGCAAGGCCATCTGGGTGGGCATTTTTGCCGAGCTGACCGAGTTTACACTCATGTTCCTGGTGTATTTCTTCGCCCGCATCAACCATCCCCAGGCGTTTCATGAAGGGCCGCAGAAGCTTTCCCTGGCGGCGGGAACAGCCAATACCGTGATCATGTTGACCAGCAGTTACTTCGTCGCCCGTGCGGTGCTGGCCATGCGCAAGAGCCGCCCGGACATTACCCTGCGCTGGCTGTTCGCAGCGCTTTTCACGGCGCTTGGCTATCCCATCATCAAGGTGCTGGAGATCCGCTGGAACCTGGATCATGGCGTGGTCGGTCGCGGCGACGTATTTCAGATGTCCTATTATTATCTGACGTTCAACCATCTGGTGCACGTGAGCTGGGGGCTGCTGGGCATGGTGTGGATCATGTTCCGCACAGGCTTCGGCGCCTATACCGCCAACAACCATAGCGGGCTGGTCGCCTTTGCCAGCTACTGGCACGCCACCGACCTGATCTGGTTGATGATTTTTCCACTGTTCTATGTGCTGCCATGATTACTGCAAACAAACTCAACCTGAGCTGGCTGATTCTGATGATACTCACCTTGAGCGGCATGCTGGTGGGCGAATACGCCGAGGCGGGCTTCTGGATTACCGTAAGCGTGGCGGCCGTCACCGCCCTCAAGGGGCGGTTGATCATCGATCAGTTCATGGAGCTTGGCCAGGCAAGCCCCCTCATCTACAGGATTGTAAAAATCTTCGGCCTGGTGGTTCCCGCCCTGATGATCCTGACATACCTGTTGGGCCCGGAACTGGCGCAGGTTACGCAATTGCCAGACTAGGACCTGTTATTAACCTGGCACCAATAGACTCTGCTGGGGTGAATTAAACCCGACAGTCGGGTAAAGGCTACACCATTCGGGATTATCCCTTGTTCAGCATCTGATCGACAAAGCGCTCCGCTTCATGCCAATCGTCCTGCTCATGGCCGGGATGGAAATTTCGCGCTTCCGCCAGAAAATAGGCATGGCGCTGGATCATTTCATACCGCTCCCGGTCGCTTACAGTAACCGCCGCCCGTTTTCTTGCTACAGTCTTTTTCCTGCTGCCTTTCTTTTTGCTTACCTTTTTCTTGGCAACCTTCTTCTTGCTCGCCTTTTTTTTGGCTGTTTTTTTCTTGGTGATTTTCTTTTTCGCCGCGGTCTTTCTCCCTGTTGCCGCTCCGGGCTTTTCCTCGCTTTCTTTCCTGTTCATGTTACCGCTCCTGTTACCACTAAATAACTTTTGAAAAACGCTGCCCTTTGCTGTCCTTCAGATAGGCGTCGAACACCATGCAAATATTGCGAATCAGCATTTGGCCTACGGGCATCACCTGGATGCCTTCTTCGGAAACGACAAGAAGACCATCGCCCACCATATTTTGCAGGCTGTTCAGCTCCGTTTCGAAATAAGCCTTGAAATCGATATCCCACTGCTGTTCCACCGCCGAAAAGTCCAGGGCGAAATGACAAATCAGCCGGGTAATGACATCCCGCCGCAATTCATCATCTTTGCTCAGTTTGACGCCACGAAATACCGGCAGGCGCCCGGCGTCGATGCACTGGTAGTATTCCTCCAGCCCTTTGATGTTCTGCGCATAGCAATTCCCCACGGAACCGATGGAGGTAATCCCCATGCCGATCAAATCACAATTGGAATGGGTGGAATACCCCTGGAAATTGCGGTACAGGGTGCCTTCGCGCTGGGCCACCGCCAGTTCATCGTCCGGCCGGGCGAAATGATCCATGCCGATATATACATAGCCGGCATCCGCCAGCTTGCTGGCCGTCATGTGCAGGATTTCCAGCTTGGTCTCCGCCGGAGGAAGTTCCGCAACTTCAATGCGCCGCTGGGGTTTGAAGAGCTGCGGAAGGTGGGCGTAGTTGAACACCGACAGGCGGTCCGGCCCAACCTCGATGACCCGGTCCAGGGTGGCGGAGAAGCTCTCCCTGGTCTGGTGCGGCAATCCGTAGATGAGGTCGATGCTCACCGAACGGAAACCTTCCGCCTTCGCCGCATTGAGCACCGCCAGGGTTTCTTCCTCGCTCTGGATGCGGTTCACCGCCTTTTGCACCCTGGGATCGAAGTCCTGCACGCCCAGGCTCATGCGGTTGAAACCAATCTCACGCAATACGGCGACGGTTTCCGCCGTGGCCTCGCGGGGGTCGATCTCGATAGAATATTCGCCTTCATCGTTGTCCAGCAAATGGAAGTGCTCGCCGGTTACCCGCATCAGCTCGCGCATCTCGCCATGGCTGATAAAAGTCGGCGTACCACCGCCCCAGTGCAACTGCTCTACCGGCCGGTCCCGGTCGAACAATTCCCCCTGCAAGGCGATTTCACGATACAGGCGCTGCAGATATTCATCGCCCTTGCTTCTGTCCTTGGTCGCCACCTTGTTGCAGGCGCAGTAGAAACAGATGGTATCGCAGAACGGAATATGAAAATAAAGGGACAGGGGGCGGCCACTGGCGTTGGTTCCGGTGGCGATAGCCGCATAGTCCTCCGCCGTGAAACCTTCATGAAACTGCACAGCGGTAGGATAGGAAGTATAGCGGGGACCGCTCTGATCATATTTTGCGATCAGGGCGTCATCCAGTATGAGTTGCTGTTCCATATACGGCTCCGGGTGTAAAGGTTTATTCATCGTCATCGACTTCCAGGCCCTTGCGATGGGTTTCGTTGATTTGCTTCAGGAGGGTGTGGAAGGGGATCTGATCGCCATAGCGGTAGAGGATATCCATGAAAGGAAGATCCTCGCGCCCGAAACGATAGGTTCCATCCACCATGGATTGATGAACGCTGGCGATGCTCTGCTCCAGGGGTTCGACCCAGCTTGGAAAGCGCGTCATGTCTTCAATTTCGTACAGAAAGCAGTCTTTCAGATCCTTGGCCTCGAACACGGCGTTCTTGATCCATTCGATGTATTCATCCGCGGTTTTTGCACGGCGCAGACTCATGATTCACATTCCTCCAGAAAAACTTCTTGATACTGTTGCAACTGTTCGGCCGTGAGCAGGAAAACACCATGCCCGCCCCGCTCGAAGTCCAGCCACAAAAATGGGACTTGCGGATAACGGGCCAGCAGATACTCCATGCTGTCGCCCACCTCCACGATCATGATACCACCAGGTTTGAGAAAACGACGCCCTTCCTGAAGAATGCGCGCCACGATATCCATGCCATCCTCGCCCGCCTCCAGCCCCAGGGCAGGCTCATGCTGAAACTCGTCCGGCAGGGTCTGCATTTCCTCCGTGCTCACATAGGGCGGGTTGCTGACGATCAGGTCATACTGATGCCCTGGCAGCTCATCAAACAGGTCGGAACGATACAGGGCCACCTGTTCCTGCAACTGATGGCGCTCTATGTTGACGCTGGCCACCTCCAGTGCTGATGGGGAGATATCCGATGCATCCACCCGCGCATGAGGCAGATAATGGGCGCAGGCAATGGCGATACAACCGGATCCGGTGCACAGATCCAGGATCTGCAGTTCGTCATCCGCCTGCAACCAGGGTTCAAACCCCGCCTCGATGAGCTCGGCAATGGGCGAGCGGGGCACCAGCACATTTTCATTCACATAAAAGCTCAGGCCGGCGAAATGCGCTTCGTGGGTGATGTAAGCCGCGGGCACATGCTCGTTCAGGCGCTGGCGCAAATAACCCAATACCTGTTCTTTTTCCTTACGGGTGAGACGGGTATCCAGAAAATCCCGGGGCAGGCTGTGATCCAGATGCAGGGCATGCAGCACCAGCGCCAGGGATTCATCAAAGGCGTTGTCGGTTCCGTGGCCGAAAAACAGCCCGGCCTCGGCAAAACGGCTTGCGCCCCAGCGAACCCAGTCGCGTATGCTTGTCAATTCATTCAGATCGGAAAGATTCATGGCCATTTGCAAGGTCTACGGAATGCCGGCGCAGCACACTGGTTTATCGACCCTGCCGAAAACACCCCTGCAGCCGTCGGGAATGGTATTTTACTGGCATACTCTTACCGTTGCCGAAAAAAATGGAGCCAACGCTTGAAATTCACCCAAACGCTTAAATTCCAGATTGGCGTCGCCTTGCTGGCGCTGATTGCGTTATTCAGCTTTTTCAGCATGCACACCCTGAAAATCCTGGATGAACAACGCACCCAGGGCGCCCTGCTGCGCCTGGCGGGGGAGCTGCAGGCAACCGCCCAACACATGGCCATGCAGGCCATGAACTATGAAAAGAACACCCCCCAGGACAATAGCGCCTACACCCGTGATCTGCGCCTTTATTACCAGGATTTAATGAACAATACCGGGCAGTTCGATGCTATTTGCGCCGCTTTTTCCAGCGGCGACTTTCAGCGGCAATTGCAAAACCACAACCCCGCAACCCCGGTGCTCAGCGACAATACCCTGAAGGCCGCCTTCGCGCTGGAAGATTACTGGAAAAAATTTCTCCTCGCCCTGGACGAGGCAATGGGTCCTGAGGAAATGCCGCAGCTTACGGAAGCCGCAAGACTGATCGTGGATCGCAATCCCATGCTGCTGCGCAAGACCCGCAACCTGCTCAAGGCGCTGGACGAGGACATCCAGCAGCGAATGCAGGAAACCAACAGCATCATCCGCATCTCTTTCGCCATCGCCCTGATCATCGCCATCGGCATCATGCTCTGGTTTTACCGGCGCGTACTGCGCCCTCTGGGCAGTTCCGTCGAGGGTTTCCGGCAGGCTTCCGCCGGTAACTTCAGCTATCAGGTTCCGGTAACATCCGATGACGAAATCGGTTTTCTGGCGCTTTCCTTCAACCGGCTGTCCTCCCGCCTAGACACCCTGTTCAAGCTTACCGCGCGCCTGCAGGAAGGCAGTGATCTGAACGAAACCCTGGAATTCGTGTCCCGCACCTTTCCGGAGTTATTGCCCCTGGACTGGGTGGGCGTGTTGTTCGTATCCACCGACGGTCATATTCAGCTTGAACGTGCATTTGGCGACGGCGCACCGGAAGAGCTGGGCATACTGCGTTTCCCCCTGAAAAACACCCTGCTGGAAAAATGCCTGAACAACGGCGAGCCTTTGCATGTCCCGGACATTCAGCATGCTGCCCTGCAAAATACGTCTTATCGTTTTCTGCAGGTGCTTGCCGGACGCCAGCGCCGGGACGCCATCTTTCTTCCCGTAACCTCGCAAAGCCCCATTCCGGGAGTGCTGGTCTTCGCCACACGCCAGGCCCATGCCTATCAACCGGAGCATGTACAGTTGCTGTCCAACCTGGCTACGGTTATTTCCCTGAGTTTCAGCCGCACCCTGAAGCTGGCGGAACACGCCAGACTCGCAGCCATCGGACAGTTCGTCTCCAATATCGCACACGAAATCCGTACGCCCCTGGCGACAGTGAGCATGGCCCTGGACTATTTTGAAAACACCGAGTTACCCGACGCTGCAAACAAACGGCTGCAACTGGCGGAGCAGGAAATGGCCCGTATCAACCGCCTGTTGGCCGATATCCTGCTGTACGCCCGGCCACTGGCGCTGAATACCCAGCCGACGGACATCTGCCCGATCCTGGAAAAGGCCGTCACCAGCCTGAAACCCCTGGCGGACAAACACCAGGTTCGCTTGCACCTGAACCGCCCGGGCGATCCGCTTCCCATGTGCGCGGATGCCGACCGGCTGCTGCAGATCTTTCTCAATCTGCTGCGAAACGCCATCGAAGCGGCTGCACGGAATTCAACAGTGACCATCAAGATAAGCAGCGAAGACCAAGACAAGGTGGCGCAGGTGGAAATTCACAACCGGGGGGAGCCTATCGCTCCCGAACATCTGCAGCGGCTGTTCGAACCCTTCTTCACCACCAAGGCGAATGGCACAGGACTGGGGTTGGCGATTGTCCGGCGGTTGGTGCAGGCCCATGGTGGAAGCATCGTGGCCGCTTCAGAACAAAACAACGGCACCACATTCGTGGTGCGCATACCCTGCATGTTATGAAGCAGCGGCCTGATTCTGCTCCACCCTGCTATCCAGTTCAGCGCGGGAGGGCCAGGCCTGAATCACCGCATTCACCAGCGTCGCCAGGGGAATGGCGAAGAAAACGCCCCAGAAACCCCAGAAACCGCCAAACACAAGAATGGCAACAATGATGGCAATGGGATGCAGGCTCACCACCTCGGAAAACAGCAGCGGCACCAGCACATTGCCATCCAGGGCCTGAATAATGAAATAGGCCAGGGCCAGCCAACCGAAGTCCGCCGTCCAGCCCCACTGGAACCAGCCCACCGCCAACACCGGAAAAGTCACCACGGTAGCGCCGATATAGGGGATGATCACCGACAGGCCGACCAGCACTCCCAGCAGCATGGCGTATTGCAGGCCCAGCAGGGTAAAGGTCACATAGCTGGCGGACCAGACAATGATGATCTCCCAGAACTTGCCGCGCACATAATTGGAGATCTGGCCATCCACTTCCCGCCATACATGCAGGGCGATTTTACGATCCTGGGGCAACATGCTGGCAAACCAGTTCAGAATCAGACGCTTGTCCTTGAGAAAGAAAAACACCAGCAAAGGCATCAGCACCAGGTAGACCAACAGGGTGATCACCCCGACCACGGAAGCCAGGGACCAGGACAAGACTTTCTGGCCGATATTGCCCGCTTCTCCGCCAATGGTGGCGATGACTTCCTGCACCTGGTCGGCGGTAATCAGCTCCGGATACTTCTCCGGCAGCATCATCAGCGCCTGCTGGCCCTCCGCCAGCATATTGGGCAACTGCTGCACCAATTGGGTCACCTGGCGGGACAGCAGGGGCAGCAGGCCAAACAGGATCAGACCAAGCGCAATCAAAAACAGGATGAAGACCGCAATCACCGCAAGCATGCGCGGTACGCCCATGCGCTGCAAGGGGGCCACCAGGCCTTCAAGAAGATAGGCAATGACAATGCTGGCCAGCACCGGCGCCAGCATATTGCCCATGGTAACGATGATAATGAATCCCCCAAGCAGCAGGGACAGCAGCACCACCAGCTGCGGATCCGAAAACGTTCGTTTAAGCCATTGGAAAATAAGCTGCATAGCCGCGCCTAGGAATGGGGTGAGCGATTCAGGTAATTTTGATACTGTTCCGCAAAAAGCGCTTCGAGCTCATCGATGACCTGCGCGGCGGGCTGCCCCTGCAGCATATGGGCGGTCATGAGTGACGCCGCCCTGTCCAGCAATGCATCACGGTCGATCATGGGAAATGTTTTGCTCAAACGGCGCATGGCCGCAACCACGGATTCTTCCTCCGGGCGCGGAATATCCACGGGCGTCCGGGGTTCCGGCGCAGCGGAAGCAGCCGTGCCCTGCTCTTCCTGCTCCTGCTGCTGGCACAGAAACTCGGCAAACGCCTGCAAGCTGGCGCGACGCGGCGCATCGAGACGGGAAAACATGCGCAACAAAAGGCGTTGCTCCTTGGGCAGGCTGACAGCGGGGGAAAGCAAGCTTCAGGCTTCCTTTTCGCAGTAACCGCGCGCAAACTCCAGCAATTCATCCATGACCCGCACGCGGAACTTCTGTTTCTGGTGCACGAAGGAAAACGGGCGGTGCATGGGGGGATCCAGCTCCAGCACCTCCAGGGTTTCCAGCTTCAGCTCCTTGGAAATGGTGGCTTCGGAAACGATGGAAATGCCCATGCCGGCCTCCACCGCGCCTTTGACCGCTTCCGGACTGCCCAATTCCATGGTGATATTCAATCCGTCACTGCAACCTTTGGCATGGCAGATATATTCTTCAATCACTTCCCTGGTGCCGGAACCCTCTTCCCGGCAGATGAACGGGTAATCCATCAGCTCGGACAGTTTCACCACCTTCTTTCCCGCCAGCCGGTGCCCCTTGGGAACGATGGCGACGAGCTTGTCATCACGGCAGTTTTCCACCACCAGGTTTTTATTGCCCACCTGGGCCTCGACCACACCCAGGTCAATCACATTGTTTTCCACCATGGAAACTATGCCTTCCGTATTCGATACCTTCAGGTGGATGACCACGTCTTCATACTTCCTGCGAAAGTCCCCCAGCAGGGACGGCAACATGTATTCCGCCACCGTCGTACTCGCCCCTATGGTCAGGGAGCCACTGATCTCGCCGGTCATGTTCTTGACCATGTTTTCCATTTCTCCATAGAGATCGAAGATCTTTTCCGCATAACCATAAACCAGGGTGCCGGCCTTGGTCAGACTGATACGGTTGTGGGTGCGGTCGAACAGGCGGGTATTGAAGTATTCTTCCAGCTGGCGCACCTGAAAGGTCACTGCAGGCTGGGTCATATGCAAGGTTTCTGCAGCCTTGGTAAAGCTCAACAAGCGTGCAACAGTGAAAAATACCTGTAATCTACGGTCGGCCATATTGGTCTGCTCCCAATACCGATGGTGCGAAACGCCTTCCTCACGGATAGAAATTCCACGGACATCGGTAATAAATTCAGTTTATATTATAGACTGCTAAAGCAGGAATTTGCCACAAAAAAGCCATGGCTCCTTTGCTTTTGATCAAACCCTTTGCCGGAACAATGCATTCTCCCGAAGTGCAATAATACTGGCATTTTCCTGAAAATTGACATAGCCTCTGAGGAAATGCGCCGAAAAAACGCTACTGCGCTGCGTTCCGCAGGCGAGCGCCGTGCGCAAACAAGAACTACGTTCCAGACAAGGGAGACAAACCAAATGATGAGAAAATCAGCCATCCGCAAACCACTGGGATTGCTCATCGGCAGCATGCTCGCCGCCACCACTTTCCAGGCGCAATCCGCCGGCTTCGCCATCATCGAGCAGAACGCCAGCGGCATGGGCAATGCCTACGCCGGCGCCGCCGCTGTCGCCGAAGATGCCTCCACCATTTTCTTCAACCCCGCGGGCCTGACCAACTTGCAGGGTTCCCAGGTTGTCACCGCAGGACACATCATCGTTCCCAGTGCGGACTTCAGCAACCAGGGCTCTTACGTCAACCCCATGCTTACCGGTGGCGCGCCCATGGCCGGCTCACTCCCCGGCAGCAACGACAATGGCGGTGAAACCGCCCTGGTGCCCAATCTGTATGTTTCCACCCAGTTGAACGACCGGCTGTTCGCCGGCATCGGCATCAACGCCCCTTTTGGCCTGGCCACGAAGTACGACCATGACTGGGTGGGACGCTACCACGCCGTGCGCTCCGAAATCAGCACCATCAACATCAACCCGAGCATCGCCTACAAGGTGAACGACCGCATTTCCCTGGGCGGCGGCATCAGCGCGCAGTACATCAGGGCCACCTTGTCCAATGCCGTTGATTTCGGCACCGTCTGCTTTGGGCTCGAAGGCAAGGGGCTGATTCCCACCGGCACCTGTTCCAGCGCCGGCGTGCTGCCCCTGCAGGCCGATGGCTACGCCAAGGTCAAAGGATCTGACTGGAGCTTCGGTTTCAACCTCGGCGCCATGATCCATATCAGCGACCAGACCCGCATCGGCCTGGCCTACCGTTCCAGCATCTCCCAGAATCTCGATGGCGATGCCGACTTCCGCACGCCGGCAAATTTCCAGGCAATCCTGAACATGGGCATTCCCCTGTTCAGCGATACCGGCGCAACGGCTGATGTGGACCTTCCCGAATCCGCCTCCCTCAGCCTGTACCACGCCTTCAATGACCGGTGGGCCATCCTTGCGGATGTCACCTGGACCAAATGGAGCCGCTTCGAGGAACTGCGCATCGACTACGACAACCCGATGCAGCCTGACTCGGTGCAACCGGAAAACTGGGACGACAACATGCGCTATTCCATTGGCGCCACCTACCGTTTCAACGAGAAACTGGTCTTTCGCGTAGGCGCAGCCTATGATGAAACCCCCATCAGCAGAACGCTGGATCGTACGCCGCGCATCCCCGGAAACGACCGAAAATGGCTCTCTGTAGGCCTGGGGTACCAACTGTCCGACAAACTGAATATGGACGCTGGCTACTCACATCTGTTCATCAATGATACAGACCTGAATTCACTGGATCACAGTACCAGCCACCAGTTGATTGGCACCTATGAATCAGACGTAAACATCTTCAGCGCCCAGCTGACCTACAAGTTTTAACCCGGATGCTTTACTCAGACGTCCGGTGATCGTACGGAGATTGCCGTTCGGAGGCGGGCTCCCGATTGGATCAATAGTCTCTACGCTATTGATGATTGAGGAAGCACCGCCTCCGGGCGGCAAGATCACGAGGCTGGACTCGAGCTGCGACCCGGTTACGTCTTGTACTTTGCCAGGGCCGGTTAACACGAATCCAATAGACGCTGCCCGGCGGAAATACAGCCCCGGCCCCACGGGTTGCGCCTGAAAACGCGCCATTTGGCCCTGAGCACATCAGCGCATCATTCCTGCGCATGCCGGAAACCGGCAGTATCAGCGCATTCGATCCCGGCCCCGGCAATGGCTCGACAATTGCACCAGCGTTGTTCTACTACGGATACACCCCTGTATCTATGCAACCGCTCTACTTTCATCCATGGGTTCGCGCCGGGTTGGCAATGCCCCATTGCTCTGGCGCAACAACAGGCTAAACACCAAAAAGCCGCCTGATGGCGGCTTTTTGGTGTTTAGCAAACATGCCCGCGTTTTACATATACATGCAAATATCCGCATCCCCGGCAAATTCGAAGAAGCGCGCGGCGCCCGCCAGCTCGATACCATCGATGAACTCGGAGGGTTCCATATCGAACAGCTCCACAGTCATGTTGCAGGCAATGAACCGGACTTCCGCTTCCTGGCTCAGTTCCCGCAGCTCGGTGAGGCTGGCCACGCCCTTGGCCGCCATCTGCTTTTTCATCATGGAAGTCATCATGGCTTCCATACCAGGCAGGGCGGTTACCAGCACGGGCATCCACTTTTCCATGCCGCCAGGCATGGGCATGCCGGGATTCCCCAGGGGGGTGACGCGCAGATGATCCAGATCCTTTTTCAGCAATTGCAGGCCGTAGAAGGTGAAAAATATCTCCACATCATAACCAAGAGCGGCCGCTGTGGAGCCGAGGATAAACGGTGGGTAACCCCAGTCCAGGGTTCCTTTGGTGGCAATAATCGCCAGTTTTTTCTGTTCCATTGCTTTTCTCCCCTGCGTAAGAACGCAGTATCAGAAATCAACAGGCAATCAGGCCTTCTTGATCAGGAAATGGAACTTGCCGCCTTCTTCCTTGGACTCCATCAGCTCATTGCCGGTCTGCTTGGAAAAAGCTTCAAAATCCTTTACCGAGCCCGGGTCAGTGGCAATGATATGCAGCACTTTACCGGAATCCAGCGCCGCCAGCGCTTTTTTGGCGCGCAGAATGGGAAGAGGGCAGTTCAGACCGCTAGCATCGAGTTCATCATCAAAATCAGCCATGGGGGTTCTCCAGTGTTTGTGGGTTAAATAACAGTGCTTTCTTATATTCTAACTTTACGAAAAAGGCAAGCGCCACGAACAAATAATAGACTCACAGCATGGTTATTTCATAGCCGTTTCGCGCCCAGTCCATAATGCCGCCACGCAGATTGTAGGTATTGTCCACGCCCTGCTGTGCGAGAAATGCACAGGCATGATAGGAACGCGCGCCGCTGCGGCAGTACAGCACAATCTCCTTGTCTTTGGGAAGATCCTGTATTTTCAATGGGATAAGATGCATGGCCAGATGCTCTGCTGTCGGCAATACACCTTGCTGCACCTCCGCATCACTACGAATATCCAGCAATACAATATCTTCGCCCGCATCCAGCCGCTTTTTCAGCTCGGATGCGTCGATTTCTTTGATTTGCATTCCCACCTCGGGTCTGATCGATGGCAATTTGAATGTTTGCAGTATATTATAATATCCTCATATAAGCAATGAATAGATGGTATAAACATGGGTAATGCTGCAAATTTTACATTGAAAAACAATTATTTATAAACAGTCTTAATTGGATCCGGAACAATTGGATTGAACCGGAAGAGCCGAAACAAGGCAAAGCTTGCAGCAAATCCCCCGGAGCGCCATTTCTCGCACAAGCACAATTCCCATTGGCAACAATCCCGTGAACAGACGAAGACAGGGCCCAGGGGGGCAATTCTCAAGAACTACCAGGTTCATGACTTATTCAAGGGTTCCCTTATGCTAAACTTTCACGACCTTCCGATCCATCACCCAAATAGCCTGGTTTAGACGCAATGGATTTTCTCCCTGTTTTTCTCGATATCAAATCCAGGCCTTGCGCCGTTATCGGTGGTGGCGACGTTGCCGCACGCAAGGCCAAGCTGCTTCAGGCAGCGCAGGGGCAGGTCACGGTGATCGCCCCGACCCTTGGCAAAACGCTGAAAACCCAAGCGGAAAACGGAGAAATCACCCATCTGGCAAAAGCATATTCCCAGGTTCCGCTGGAGGGATATGCACTGATTATTGCCGCTACCGACGATGCCGTTGTCAATCAGCAGATTGCCGAAAGCGCCCGGCAGCGCAATATTCCGGTAAACGTGGTGGACAATCCGGATGCAGGCAGTTTTATCATGCCCTCCATCATCGACCGCTCGCCTGTAATTGCCGCCGTCTCCACTGGCGGCGCATCACCGGTTCTCGCACGCCTGATCCGGGCGCGTCTGGAATCCCTGATCCCCGCAGGCTACGGACGCCTGGGGGAGCTCACCGCCCGCTACCGCAAGCGTGTGAAAGAGGCTTTTCAAACCATCGGCGAGAGAAGGCGCTTCTGGGATCATATTCTCCAGGGCAGCGTGGCGGAAAGAGTCTTTTCCGGCCACATGGAGGAGGCCGAAGCCGTGCTGGAAAAAGAGCTGCGGGAGTTTTCCGCCGACGGCAGCATGGGCGAGGTATATCTGGTCGGTGGCGGCCCCGG
>JAMOMB010000025.1 GCA_027068795.1 Sedimenticola sp.
GTAATGTAAACAAGACCAATGGCCAGCTGGCCACATCCATGCAACGGCTCTCATCCGGTCTGCGCGTCAACAGCGCCAAGGATGATGCCGCCGGCCTCTATACCATCAACCGCATGACTTCCGATATCCGGGGCCTGAACCAGGCGGCGCGCAATGCCGCTGACGGCATTTCCCTGGCGCAGACCGCAGAAGCCGCCCTGGGGCAGATCGGTGACAACCTGCAACGCATCCGCGAGCTGGCGGTACAGTCCTCCAACGGCACGGTGGAGGATCGCACCGGCATGCAGGCGGAAGTGGATCAATTGACTGCGGAGATCGCGCGTGTTGTCGACTCTGCGGAATTCAATGGCGTTGGCCTGCTCAATGCGGCAACGGCGACCACCTTCCAGGTAGGCCAGGACAGCGGCGAGACCATCAGTATCAGCTCACAGGATATGACAGCACTGACATCCTATACAGCTATCGATATCAGCAGCCAGACCAATGCGCAAACAGCGTTGGGTACGCTGGATTCGGATATTGACACCGTCTCCGGAGCCAGAGCCACCTTTGGTGCGGTGCAGAACCGTTTCGAAGCCGTGATTGGCAGCATTCAAAGTTATGCGGAAAACCTGTCGGCTTCCCGCAGTCGTATCCAGGATGCCGATTTTGCCGCAGAAACCGCCAATCTTACCAAGGTGCAAATTCTGCAACAGGCCGGTACAGCCATGCTGGCCCAGGCCAATGCGGCGCCACAGAATGTGCTTTCCCTGCTTCGTTAATTGCATTTTTCCCCTGGCGGAGATCCCTTCGGGGTCTCCGTTTTTTTTTACCCTCGATAGCTCCCGCCCCCCGGAACTGGCCATCGAATAAAGGGGCAGGCGCAATAATTTTTTCAAGGATGCCTTGAACGACATGGTTTTTACCAGGATGACACAAGGCGATACTTTGGTTTTTCAATAACTTATATGCGCCAGCCTGCGCTGCAATGATAATTCATAGGGGGATCCTTAAGTTTTTCCGAATCCGGGCGATGAGAAAGGTGGAAGCGGTAGTTATCTCGAACCAAGGATATGTCCGCTAAAGATAAATAACACAGCCAATCCTATTCGGCTGTGTGATACAGGAGATCAAAATCATGGCAATGGTAATCAACACCAATGTGATGTCGCTGAACGCCCAGCGTAATGTAAACAAGACCAATGGCCAGCTGGCCACATCCATGCAACGGCTCTCATCCGGTCTGCGCGTCAACAGCGCCAAGGATGATGCCGCCGGCCTCTATACCATCAACCGCATGACTTCCGATATTCGGGGCCTGGATCAGGCGGCGCGCAATGCCGCTGACGGCATTTCCCTGGCGCAGACCGCAGAAGCCGCCCTGGGGCAGATCGGTGACAACCTGCAACGTATCCGCGAGCTGGCGGTGCAATCCGCCAACGGCACGGTAGAGGATCGCACCGGCATGCAGGCGGAAGTGGATCAATTGACGGCTGAAATTCACCGTGTTGTAGGCAGCGCAAAATTCAATGGTGTGGCGCTGCTGGATGGCACCTCCGGGGCAATCACCTTCCAGGTGGGCCAGGACAACGGAGAGACCATTTCCGTTGCCCAGGGCGATATGACCGGCCTCAATTCCTATGGCGCTACGGCTGGCACCGTGGATATCAGCAGCCAGGCGGCTGCCCAGGCGGTGCTTGCCTCTGGTGCCACCGGTATTGATGCGGATATTGATGCTGTTTCCAGCGCCCGCGCCACTTATGGCGCGGTGCAAAATCGCTTTGAAACCGTAATCAGCAGCATCCAGAGTTATTCGGAAAACCTGTCGGCTTCCCGTAGCCGTATTCAGGATGCCGATTTTGCCGCAGAGACGGCCAATCTGACCAAAGTACAGATATTGCAGCAAGCCGGCACCGCCATGTTGGCCCAGGCCAATGCGGCGCCGCAGAATGTACTCTCGCTGTTGCGGTAATCCCAGATGAACCACGGCATCCGGCTGCAGATAACATAGCCGGATGCTGTCCAGGAGCATACGGACAAGACCATGGCCAGTGAAATTGAATCCAATGTGATACCGCTGTTACGAGCAACAGCTCCGCGTCAGCCACAGCCTGTGCCGATTTTCGGAAATGTGCAAAAAGGTGAGGAATTGCCGGAAATCGGAAAAACCTTGCCGCCGGAGAAAGAACAAAAACTCACCCAGGAAAAGGTTTCTGAGGCAGTGGGAAAATTGAACGAGTATGTCCAGACCATCCGGCGAGAGCTGAAATTCAGCATTGATGAAAAGAGCGGGCGCACGGTAATTACCGTGCTGGACTCCCAGACCAAGGAAATCATTCGTCAAATCCCTCCGGAAGAAGTGATTTCCCTCTCCCGGAATCTGGGCAAGCAAGACAGTGTGATCCTTACGGCAGAAACATGAATTGGCATTGAATTTGCTAATTCATGTTTACAGTTTAAGCGCAATCCGAAAATAGCGAGGCAACGATGATAACAGCACCCGGCGTTGGTTCAGGATTAGATGTGCGATCTATCGTCAACGACTTGATGGCGTTGGAGCGGCGGCCCATGGAGGCGCTGCAGCGCCGCCAGAGCCAGTATGAGGCCCAATTGAGCGCCTATGGCCAGCTTAAAAGCACCTTGTCCGGTTTTCAGGATGCAATGAAGGGACTCAGCTCCACAGATGCATTCAAGGTATTTTCCGCTTCCACCAGCAATGAAGAGGCTCTCCAGGTTTCCGCCGCCAGCACTGCGCCCCTGGGCAGCTACAATGTGCGGGTAGAGCGTCTGGCAGGCTATCACAAGATGGGATCCAGTGAATTTGCCAGCACCACTACTTTCGGCGGTGGCGCAGGCGATAGCATTTCAATTCAGGTTGGCGCAGATCCGGCCGACACCATCAGCATTGATTTGAGCAGCGCCCAAACCCTGGAGGAAATCCGTGATCTCATCAATGATGATGTCAACAACCCCGGGGTCAGCGCCACCGTTGTGAATGGCAATGGCGGCAACCAGAAGTTGATTCTGACTTCCGAGGACAGCGGCGCCGCTTCCGCCATGAGCATCTCCTATGGCGGCAGTTTGAGCGCCGCCAGTTTCGGCTTGCAAACATTGAATGACATTGGCGGGGATCTGGCGTTGCTGGATGCCGAAATCAGCGTGGATGGCTACACTGTCACCCGATCCAGCAATACCATATCCGATGTTATTCAGGGTGTTACACTGGATCTTCGCCAGGCCCAGCCGGGCGTTGATATCCAGGTGCAAATCGACCGGGACCTGGATGCAGCCAAAGAATCCGTGCAGGCCTTCGCCGATGCCTACAATGACCTGCGCGGCTCCATCAAAAGCCTGCGCAGCGGCCAGCTCGAAGCCGATAGCACCTTGCTCAGTATTGAGCGGGGTTTGCTCAATATCATGAACAGCCCTGGCAGCGGCGGCGTATACAATCACCTGTCGGAAATCGGCCTGAGCATCCAGAAAGACGGCAATATGAGCGTGAATACCGCAAAACTCGAATCCGCGCTCAATGCTGACTTTTCCGCCGTGGCGGATCTTTTTGCGGATCCCCAGAGCGGCTATGCAAGCCGTTTCGAATCCCTGACCAATAGCTGGTTGGAGACAGGAGGTCTCATTGATTCCCGCACGGATGGCCTGGATTCCCGTATCGAGGATCTGGAAGACCGGCAAATCGCCATGGATCGGCGTATGGAGCAAATCGAGGCCCGCTATTTGAGGCAGTTTTCGGCACTGGATTCCCTGGTGGCAGAACTGCAGGGAACCAGCAGCTTTCTTACTTCCCAACTGGCCTCATTACCCGGGTCAGGGCAATAACCAACCCATCAATGACAATTGTGACTGGAGCCCGGTGCATTCTGGCCGGCCGCAAAAAATCTGGAGGAGCCATGAGTCATCCCGCAACACATAACCCAGCCAACCACTACAGCCAGGTCGATACCTATACGGGTGTCAATGGTGCGGATTCCCATCGCTTGGTGCTGATGCTGCTCAATGGCGCCCTGAGTAATATTGCCGTGGCCAAGGGCAGCATTGAAAGACAGGATATTTCCGCCAAGGGAGAGGCAATCGGCCAAGCCATATCCATAGTCAATGGTCTGCGCGCCAGCCTGGATCTGGATGCCGGTGGTGAACTGGCGGTGAATCTTGACAATCTCTATGACTACATGGAGCGCAGACTCCTGGAAGCCAATATCCATAGTGAGCCGAAAATGCTGGAAGAAGTATCCGGGCTGCTGCATGAAATCAAGGAAGGCTGGGCGGCGATTCCGCTAGAGGTTCGCACAGGTAGCGTGCAACAAGGAGTGGCTGGTGCCCCCTGATTTACAATCAGAAGGAACAGCGCCGAAAGCATCCGGCATGTTAGCGGAGCGTTACCGGGCCTTGCATGCCTTGCTGGATCGCAGCCTGGAGATGCTGCAGCAGGCCAAAAAGGAACACTGGGCGGAGGTCATACAAACCGGAGCGCAGCGGCAGCGGCTGATCGAGGCTTTTTTTGAACAACCTGTAGCGCCTGCGGAAACCGATGAAGTTGCCCTCGTATTGAGAAAGATGCTGCAAGCAAACGAGGAAATCGAAGCCCTGGCGGTGAACAGCCGCGGCGGCGTAAGCGCAAGCATTGGCTCCATTCAGCAGGGAAGGCGTGCGGTGCTGGCCTATGCGGAAAATACGGGGCCGAACCACAGGATAGCGCCGTCAGGTCAATAGTTGCTCCAGATCTCGTCTTCCAAACCGTTTTCCCGTGTCCAGACCAGCAGACCAATGGCTGCGAACTTGGCTACCGACATGGCGCCCCGTTTGCTGCGCTTGCCGCTGGACTGGGACAGGGCCTCCAGTATTTCCTCCCGGTTTGCTTCATAAATCTTGTAAGGTTCAAACGCGCCATCCAGAAGCACCAGCGCCACATGGGTCCAATCGCCGTTGGGGTTGAGTTGGCCAATGCGATAGCCCGCCTTCCCCTCATCAAGAATCACCCGGCCCTTGATCTGGTAGCGCCGGCCTTCGCGCTCGCCTTTTCCCAGCGCATCCACACCGGGAATTCTGGGTTCCAGCAATTCCAGCCCCAACTGCTTGGCTGCATCAAACCGGGCGATCTCCCCCGTTACCGGCAGCATCTGCCCCGTAGTGCGGCGAAACTCGGTGGCCAGCCGTCGGGTTTCCGAGATGAGTTTTTCCAGCGCATAAACTGACACGATGCCATCCTGTTGTGAGCCATGGGGCGGATTTTCTGTTCAGCACAGGAATATCCCTTATCTTTATACCAGCAGGCAAGAAATATTTTGCTTTTCCCGTTTCCTGGGCAATTCTTTGACAGGGTTCACGCAATTGCTCGGGCCAACCCGCGTCAATTCCTTGTCGCCGGAGAAGAGCGCCATCATAACACACTGAAATTACTTGATTAATAAATCAGGCATGGAGTTTGCATATTGTTGTATCCAAGTATTGCAAACAACCCGGATATGAGAATGCCTGCAGCAAATTCGCCAACTGCACAGCAACTTGAAAACGCCTTTGAAGCTTTCAACCAGATTGGCTCGCAACTGGCCAGTTCCTATGGTGAGCTGCAACAGCGGGTGATCAGCCTGACCGAAGAACTGTCCCAGGCGCGGACGGAAGAATACCGGCAACTGGTGGAAAAAGAGCGGGTGGCGGCGCGCCTGGAAAAATTGCTCCAGGCATTGCCCGGCGGGGTACTGGTGCTCGATGAACAGGGAGTGGTTCAGGAAGCCAATCCCGGAGCGCACCAATTGTTGGGCGAGGATCTTGTCCGGCGCCCATGGGATGAAATCGCCGCGGATGCATTCGTTTCCGGCAGCCGGGAATTGCAGCTACGGGATGGCCGGTGGATCAGTCTCTCCACCAGTCCCCTGGATGGTGGTGAGGGAAAAATTCTGTTGCTTACGGATGTGAGCGAGGCCCGTCGCCTCCAGGAGCTGCTGAACCAGCATCAACGTCTTACGGTTCTGGGGGAAATGGCAGCCGGCCTGGCGCATCAGATTCGCACCCCCCTGGCTTCGGTGCTGCTGTACCTCTCCCAACTGGAAAATGCCTCCCTGGATGACGCGCAACGTCAGCAGTTCGTTACCAAAACCCGGGAACGGCTGCGCCACATGGAACAGATGATCAACAACATGTTGGCCTATGCCCGGGGAGAATCGAACAAGCACGAATGTTTTCCTCTGAAATGGGTTGTCGATTCCTTGCTGCAGGTGGTGGAAGACAACCTGCAACAGGCAGGAGGCCAACTGCGCATTTTCAACCAGGCGCCGGATGCCATGATCCGGGGAAACCCCGATGCACTGCTGGGCGCCCTGACCAATCTGGCGATGAACGCCATCGAGGCATGTGAGGAAAAACCGGAATTGCTGCTGAAAATAGAGCGGGCTGCACAGGGGAATACCATCATTTCCCTGCAGGACAATGGCGCGGGCATCAGCAAATCGTTGCAGGACAAGATATTCGAACCTTTTTTCACCACGCGCTCCAGCGGCACGGGTCTGGGCTTGGCTGTGGTGAAGGCCGTGGTGCAAAGGCATGGGGGGGATTTGAGCATGCAGTCTTCACCCGGCAAGGGAACCGTGGCCAGAATCAGTCTGCCTTCGGAAAACGGCAACAAGGCTTTACCTGCACATATGAACAGCCGCCAATTGGAAGAAAAAGAGGTGAACAAATGAAACAGAAAGCAGTTTTGATCGTTGAAGACGACGGCCCCTTGAGAGATGCATTGAGCGATACTCTCGGCATAGGCGGATACCGGGTGCTGACCGCAAGCGACGGAGAAAAAGCCTTGCAGCAACTGCAAAAGCATTCAGAAATCAGTCTGGTTATCACGGATGTGCAGATGCAGCCCATGGATGGCTATACCTTGTTGAACACCCTGAAAGTAAAGTATCCCGAACTGCCAGTGGTGCTGATGACCGCCTATGGCACCATCGACAAGGCGGTGGGCGCCATGCGGGACGGCGCAGCGGATTTTCTGGTCAAACCCTTTGAGGCCGATGTATTGTTGAAAATGGCCGAACGTTTTCTGGTGCCGGTGGAAGAGCAGGGCGACGGCGACATGGTTGCCGCCGACCCGGTGAGCAAAGAGCTTGCGCGCCTTGCGCAACGGGTGGCCAAATCCGGGGCAACGGTAATGATTACCGGCGAATCGGGTGTGGGCAAGGAGGTGCTGGCGCGCTATATCCACAACCATTCCGACCGCGCCAAGAAGCCGTTTGTCGCCATCAATTGCGCCGCCATCCCTGAAAACATGCTCGAAGCCGTGTTGTTCGGCTATGAAAAAGGAGCATTTACCGGTGCGCATCAGGCGCGACCAGGAAAATTCGAACAGGCCCAGGGCGGCACTTTGTTGCTGGATGAGATCACCGAAATGGACAAGGGATTGCAGTCAAAGCTGTTACGGGTGCTGCAGGAACGGGAAGTGGAGCGCCTGGGTGGACGGCGTATGATCGATCTGGATGTGCGGGTATTGGCCACCAGCAACCGTGACCTGCGCCAGGCGGTGGGTGAAGGGAAATTTCGTGAAGACCTCTACTACCGGCTGAATGTGTTTCCCCTGGAGTTGCCTCCGCTGCGCAGCAGACGGGAAGACATCCTGCCCCTGGCAAGAAAATTCATTTATCGGCACCTGCACGGCAAGGCCTTGCCGGAATTGTGCCATGACGCCATGGCCAAGCTGCATCAGTATTCCTGGCCCGGTAATGTTCGGGAACTGGAAAATGTCATTCAGCGCGCCCTGATTCTCAAGCATGGTGACCGGATTGCTGCCGATGACATCCATTTTGAAACCATGACGGGCGTACAGCCCCCGGCGCCTGCACAGACAAGTGACAAAACATTGAACCTGGTGCAGGAAGAGCGGCTCAATGACGAGCTGAAACAACGGGAGGCAGACCTCATTCTCACCGCCCTGGAATCCAGCGGCAGCCGCACCGAAGTGGCGCAGAAGCTTGGAATCAGTCCGCGCACCCTGCGCTACAAGCTGGCCAAGCTTCGTGATGCGGGAATCCCCTTGCCGGCGTAGGGGACCTGTCAACGCCTGCTTCTTTGGGGGTTGGCCCGAAACCTGCATGCTATCCATGCAGAGACAGAAAACTGCCACCCCGAGGCAACCCGGAAACACCCAGGAGAAGAATGTGAGCACCGTCGATATCAATCAACTGCTGAATCAAATGCGCCAAATGGCCGCCCAGGCAGACAAGAAACCCAGCACCATGCTGGAAGGGGATACGCAGGGGCCGGCTTTTGACAACATCCTCAAGGACTCTATCGATGCAGTGAATGACGTACAAAAGGGGGCTTCAAGCATGGCCAGGAAATTCGAGCTTGGCGATCCGTCGGTGGATCTCACCGAGGTGATGGTGGAACTGCAAAAAGCCAGTGTTTCTTTTGAGGCGATGAAGCAGGTGCGCAACAAGCTCCTCAATGCCTATAAAGATGTCATGAGCATGCAGGTTTAGTCCGGACGGGTTGAATAAGGAACTATGGCACTGGTGAAAACAGACAATATGCTTACGCAGATACAGGGATTCAGCGCATTGCCCGCGGTGCGTCAGATCGGCCTGATGGTCATGCTGGCGGCAACCATTGCGCTGGGGGTGGCAGTGGTGCTGTGGTCTCAAACGCCAAACTACAGCATTCTCTACGGCAACCTTTCCTCGGGTGATCTGGCGGAAGTAGCCAGCACCCTGGATGCGGCGGGCGTTCCCTATAAAATCGAACATGCCACGGGTTCCATCACGGTTCCTTCGGGCAAGATCCATGAGTTGCGCATACGCCTGGCCACCCAGGGCATGCCCAAGAGCAAAGCTGCGGGATACGAATTGCTGGAGAAGGAAACCGCGTTTGGAACCAGTCGCTTTCTTGAAAAGGCGCGCTACCAGCAAGCCCTGGAGGGGGAGCTGGCCCGGTCAATCAGCTCCCTGAGCAGCGTGGAGCATGCAAGGGTTCATCTGGCGATCCCCAAGGAATCGGTGTTTGTGCGCGATCATGCAAAGCCTGCCGCATCCGTGCTGCTGAAGCTGCATGGCGGCCAAACCCTGGACAAGGCCCAGGTTGCGGGCATCGTCCATCTGGTCGCCTCCAGCATCCCCAAGATGAGGGCCGAAGGCGTGACTGTCGTCGATCAACAAGGGCGTTTGCTCAGTGACAAGGACGCATCCGAAAACCTTGGCTTGAGCACCCGTCAGTTCGAATACACCCAGCGGCTGGAAGAAAGCTATGTGCAAAGAATACAGGACATCCTGAGTCCCTTTGTCGGTCCTGCGGGAATTCGCGCCCAGGTAGTGGCGGATCTGGACTTTACCGTTACCGAGCAAACCCGTGAAAGCTATGTGCCGGAAAAAACCCTGGTGCGCAGCGAAGACATAAGGGAAGAGAACAATACACTCCCAAGCCCCATGGGTGTGCCTGGCGCACTGACCAACCAGCCCCCGCGGGCCGGCACCCTGGATGCGCAGGCGGCAAATGAAGGCGTGGAAACCGGAAATACATCCAGACATGTGGTACGCAACTATGAGCTGGACCGGACCATTACTCATTCCCGTCAGGCGCCCGGATATGTCAAGCGTCTTTCCGTTGGCGTGGTGGTGGACTACAAGAAAAAGTTCCTGGAGGAAGGCGAGATAGAGTCCGTGCCCCTCACGGCCGAAGAGCTGGAGCATATCACCACCTTGGTGAAGGAGGCCGTGGGATTCGACGCCGCCCGGAACGACAGCGTAAATGTAATCAATATTCCCTTCCATAGCGGGCCGCAGATGGAACCCGTGGAAGAGCTTCCCCTTTGGCAGCAACCCTGGGTTTGGGAGTTGGCGAAGCCGGTGCTTGGCGGCCTGTTTGTGCTGTGGCTGGCATTTGGGGTGCTGCGTCCCACCTTGAGGAATCTTGCGCATTCCGGACAACTTCTCGAAGCCGGCGCCAATGGAGAAGTGCTGCTGGCGGGCGAAGCGGGTGGCGCCCTGACAGGTCTTCCCACGCCGGAAGGGGAAGATGGAAATACCCTGAAGGATATGCCGCTGCAAGAAGATGAAGTGGTACTCAGTGAAGGCGCACAACAGGCGCAAGAAGAACAGGAGAAAGAAAAGGCGAAAGTAGACATCGATACGGCCAGAAACATGGTGCAGCAAGACCCAAAGCGAGTAGCACAAGTGGTAAAAAACTGGGTGGCAGATGATGAGTGAAACAGAACAGCAACAATCGGTTGATGGCGTGGAGCGGGCTGCGATCTTCATGATGAGCCTGGGAGAAAAGGAGGCGGCGGCCATCCTGCGCCATATGGAGCCCAAGGAAGTGCAGCGTGTAGGCGCTGCAATGGCTGCGCTCACCCATGTTACGCATGAGCAAATTGACAATGTGCTCGACGAATTTGTGCAGGCGGTACAGACTGAAACGGCGCTGGGCCTGGACTCGGAAGAATATGTGCGCAATACGCTGGTGGAGGCATTTGGCGTGGAAAAAGCCGTCAGCCTTGTTGACCGCATACTCACGCGCCCCAACTCCAAGGGGATTGAATCACTGAAATGGCTGGATCCCCGCGCCATAGCGGAGATTTTTCGCTTTGAGCATCCGCAAATTGTATCCATCGTTCTTTCCTACCTGGAAAACGATCAGGCTGCTGAGGTGCTGAAACATTTTTCCGAGGAGCGTCAGGCGGACATATTGATGCGCATCGCCACCCTCGATGGCGTACAACCCTCGGCCCTTCAGGAGCTGGATGAAATTCTCGAACGCCAGTATGCCGGAAGTTTTTCCCTTACCAGCCCGGCATCGGGCGGCAAGGAAACCGCTGCCAATATCCTTAACTATCTCGATGCCGATACCGAGCAGAAAATCACTGAAGCCATTCAGAAATATGATGCGATGCTGGCGGAGGACATCCAGGGACTGATGTTCGTATTCAGCAATCTCCTGGATATCGATGACCGCGGCATCCAGACCCTGTTGCGCGAAGTCGCCTCGGATACCCTGCTGGTGGCGCTCAAGGGAGCCGATGCGGAAGTCAAGGAAAAGATCTTCAAAAACATGTCCCAACGCGCCGCCGATATGTTGCGTGACGACCTGGAAGCCAAGGGGCCGGTGCGTCTGAGCGAAGTGGAAGAGGCGCAAAAAGAAATTCTTGCCGTTGCCAAGCGCTTGGCGGATGACGGTGAAATTGCCCTGGGTGGAAGCGGAGGTGACGAGTTTGTTTGATTCTGGATCTGCATTGTTGAAACAGGTGCAACCCTGGCAAGCGCCTGTATTGTCTGCCAATGATGAAGCAGACGATACTCGGAAAGCCGAAGCAAGCCAATTGCCCACAGTAGAGCAACTGGAAGAAATTCGCGCCCAGGCGCGGCAGGAAGGATTCCAGCAGGGCTTGGCGGAAGGCCGTCGCGAAGGCGAGAAGCAGGCCGCCCGGCGCGCAGCGCAACTGGACAAGCTGTTGCACTGCCTGGCCCAGCCCTTTGAAGAGCAGGATGCCAGAATCGAAGAACAGTTGGTGGGTCTGGCGCTGGCTGTGGCGCGGCAACTGGTGCGCAGGGAAATAAAATCCGACCCCGGGCAGATTGTCGGCGTGATCCGTGAAGCCATGGGGTTGTTGCCGGTTGCAACGGGGACGGTGCAGATTGAACTTCATCCCGAGGATGCGGCCCTGGTGCGTGAAGTGCTCAACCTGGATGAAGAGGATGAACGTAGTTGGCGCATACAGGAGGTGCCCACCTTGTCACGGGGCGGTTGCCGTATTGCGAACAGCACCTCCAGCATCGACGCCACGGTGGAAGGCCGCCTCAATCAGGTGATCGCCGCCGTTCTTGGCGGTGAGCGCGCCGTGGATGTTGAGCAATGAACGCCCCCCGGGCGCAAACCCCGCAACTGCCGCGCAGCCCGCAATGGATGCAGCGGTTGAGCAAATATGAAAAACGCGCCAACCGCGCCCGAGCGCTGATCGTGGAAGGACGGGTCACCCGGGTCGTCGGCCTTACCATAGAAGCCGTCGGCATCCATGCGCCCGTAGGCGCAAGGTGCCTGATTCATACGCCCAATGATGTGGTGGAATCGGAAGTGGTGGGCTTTGCCGAGGATCGCACCTATCTCATGCCCATTGGCGACAGCCGTGGGTTGATGCCCAATGCCCGGGTGATTCCTGGCGAAGACGCCTGCGACGCCCTGGTGGGCGATCATCTGCTGGGCCGGGTCATCGACGCCACGGGCAAGCCACTGGACGGGAAAGGGCGGATTCAGTACAGCAACCGCAAGCCGTTGCTGGGGAAAAGCATCAACCCGCTCTTGCGCAGTCCCATCGATACGCCCCTGGATGTTGGGGTTCGCGCCATCAACGCCATGTTGACCGTCGGGCGAGGGCAGCGTATTGGCCTGTTTGCCGGGAGTGGCGTGGGCAAGAGCATGTTGCTGGGGATGATGACCAAATACACCAATGCCGATGTAGTGGTGGTAGGTCTGATCGGCGAACGGGGGCGTGAGGTAAAGGAGTTCGTGGAAAATATCCTCGGCGCCGCCGGCCGCCAACGGGCGGTGGTGGTTGCCAGTCCGGCGGACAACCCGCCCTTGTTGCGCATGCATGGCGCCTGGCTCTCCACTGCAATTGCCGAATACTACCGTGACCAGGGCAAGCATGTGTTGTTGTTGATGGACTCCCTCACCCGTTTCGCCCAGGCGCAACGGGAAATTGCCCTGGCCATCGGGGAGCCTCCCGCCACCAAGGGCTATCCGCCTTCAGTATTTGCGCGTTTGCCGCAACTGGTGGAGCGCGCAGGAAATGGCGGTGAAGGCGGCGGCTCCATCAGCGCCTTCTATACCGTGCTCGCAGAAGGTGACGATCAGAATGATCCGGTGGTGGATTCCGCACGAGCCATTCTCGATGGGCATGTGGTGCTGTCACGGCAGATTGCCGAAAGCGGGCATTACCCCGCTATCGATATAGAAGCCTCGGTCAGCCGGGTCATGAACGATATTGTGTCGGAAGAGCATTTGCTGGCGGCGCGACGTTTCCGTCAAATCTATTCCACCTACCACAAGAACCAGGATCTCATCAGCGTGGGCGCCTACAAGGAGGGCAGTGATCCAAGAGTGGATGAAGCGATTCACTATTACCCCCGGCTTACGCAATTTTTGCAGCAGGACAAGCGAACCGCGGTGGATTTTAACCAAAGTGTGGGTAACTTGCTGAACCTCACCGGTACTGATCAAACAGTAGAAGCAACCGCGGAAGAGAGCGTATGAGCAGAAACAAGCCGTTACTTACCGTCGCCAAGATTGCTACGGATCGCGAGCGCAATGCAGCACGGGAAATGAGTCACAGCCAGACGGAGCTGGATATCCATATGGCGCGACTCAATGAACTCAATGACTACCGCCAACAGTACCTGCAGCAGTTCCAGGCTGCCAGCAAGAAGGGCCTGGGAGTTGTACAACTGCAGGAGTACCAGATCTTTCTGGGGCGCTTAGACGAGGCCATAGATCAGCAGCAAAAACTACTCGAGGCCAGCAGGATCAGCCATGAAGAGCGGCAGCAACTATGGTTGAGCTTGCGCGGAAAAGTAAAAGCGCTGGATAAAGTCATCCATCAACGCCAACAACAGCAGCTCGCAGACCAGCGGCGCCGCGAACAAAATGAATCGGATGACCAGTCCTGCAGCCTTGCTCATTGGAGAATGCTGTAGCGATTGCCCCGGCATTTTGTTAATCCGGCGGCGTGGAACAGCATCCCTATCAGGATTTCTTCTCCGAAGCGATAGAAAGATGGGAAACTTTTGCACGGCTTTGCTCCGGCAAGAAGCAGGTTCTGGCCAGTGCCGGAATCTTTTCCGGAAGAACAGGGCGGCTGAACAGGAAACCCTGCACCATGTCGCAGGCGATATCCTTTAGGACTTCCAGCTGCTCTTCCTCTTCCACACCCTCGGCAACCACCACATGCCCCAGTGCATGGGCCACATCCACGATGGTTCCCAGCAATATGCAGGAGCTCTCGTCCTTCAACATATCGGAAATAAAGATACGGTCGATCTTGAGGCAATCAATAGGCAGTGATTTCAGCGAAGACAGGGATGAATAGCCTGTTCCAAAGTCATCCATGCTGATTCTGACCCCCAGCTTGCGAAGCTGTTTGAAAATACTGAAATCATCCCCGGTGGTCTGCACCACGTTTTCCGTGATTTCCAGTTCAAGGTTGGTCGGGGAAAGACCGGTTTGTTCCAGCACATCCTTGACGGTTGTAAGCAAGGCGGGATCATTGAAATGCAGGGGTGAAATATTTACTGCTATGCGAAATTCCGGCAAGCCAAGCATTCTCCACTTGGCTGCCTGATTGCATGCGGTTTTCAACACCCAGTTTCCCAGTGGCTTGATCATGCCAATGCGTTCCGCCACTTCAATGAACTGGGATGGAGGAACCAGACCCCGTTCCGGGTGCTGCCAACGGATCAATGCTTCCACGCCTACCATTCTGCCTGTTCCCAGGTCGATTTGCGGCTGGTAATGCAGTTCCAGCTGGTTACGGTCTATGGCGAGACGCAAATCCTGCTCCATTTGCAGGCGTTGATCTGCTTCAATCGTATGTCTTTTCTGGTAGAAAGCGTATCTGTGCTTTCCTTCTTTCTTCGCGGCGTACATGGCGGAATCCGCTGCCTTGAGCAGGGACTGAAGGTCTTCGCCATCCTGAGGAAAATGGGCGATTCCGATGCTGCAGCGTGGCCGCAGTTCCCGGGTAAGCAGTTGCAGGGGACGATTGATCTCTCTCAAGCTGCGATTTGCCACCTCGGCCGCATCGCGGCGATCCGATATGTTATCCACGAGAATACAGAATTCATCGCCACTGAGGCGGGCAATGAAATCTGTTTCCCGCAAGATGCCTTGCAGGCGTTGGGCAACGATTTTCAGCAACTCATCACCGGTGTCATGTCCCAGGCTGTCATTGATATCTTTGAATCCATCCAGATCCAGGTAGAGCAGGGCAAATCGTTCCTCACGGCGCTGGGCAGCGCGGATGACGTCTTCCACATGTTTGTAGAAATATGCGCGGCTTGCCAGTCCGGTTAGCTCATCTGAATAGGCCAGTTGGCGAATTCGGCGTTCTGTCGCCCGTTGCTGGGTAATGTCTTGTACTGTGCCAAGAATCACATGGCTCGCATATGGCGCCATACCCAGCTCCTGATGAACGGTGATAGTGGGGCGACCATTGACCACGAGGCGATAGTCAATGGGCCTCAGGGGGGCGCCATCGGCGGTGGCGGTAATCGTATTCCGCAAATATTCCCGGTCTTTGGGATGAGTCCAGGCCAGATAGTCATCCAGTGACAGGTTATGGTTGTCCGGATCCACTCCCAGCATGGAAGCAAGGTTTTCGGAAAGCATGAGCCGATCTTTGGCCGAGTCCCAGCGCCAGTATCCAAGGCCGGCAATGCGCTGTGCGCTGATCAATCGTTCCTGGTTTTCCTGCAAGGCTTTTGCATCCCGGCTGGCGCGCAACTGAAAGCGGATGCGCTGCAGCAAAATAGGGTAGTTGACCGGCTTGAGAACGAACCCTGATGCGCCGGATTCAAATGCGCGATCCACGGAATCGGTATCCTCCAGACCGGTGACCATGAGTATGGGGGTATCCTGCAAACCTGGCAGCCGCAGCAAACGCCGGCAGACTTCAAAGCCGTCCATGCTTTCCATCATGGCATCCAGCAACAGCAGATCAGGTTTTTTCCTCGCTGCCAAGGTGATGGCGTCTGCTCCGTTTTCCGCTTCGATAACCTGATAGCCGGCTGCACCAAGGGCCTCTTTCGTCGCCAAGCGAAAATCAGGGTCGTCATCCACCAACAGTATCAGTTCCCTGGCGGGTTGCGAGGCGTTGTTGGCGACAACCAGCGCTTTGGTTTCTCCCTTTAACTCGAGTTTCAAGGCTTCCATGGCTGGCGTCAGGGCTTCTTCTATGGAATCAATCAGTGTCGCAGCCAGCGACAAGTCGTTGTTTCCCGCCGCCTCTTCCAGTTTTCTGCATTGATTTGAGAGCGCTATTGCACCCAGATTGGCGCTAGCAGATTTCATGCTGTGGGCAAGAAACTGCAATTGCTCCGCATCCTCGTTTTCCAAGGCTTCACGCAGTTTTTTCATGCCCTCCGGTGCTTGATGCAAAAAGTGATCCACCACCTTCTTCAATACATTGCGACCGGTGGTCTGTTCGAGGGATCGCAACTGCTGCAATACAGCCGGATTCAACAAGCTGTTTTCTTCAGATTGCGTAGATTCTTTCCTGGCCGTTTTTTCCGCTCGCACGGGCTTTCTTTCAGGAAGCCATTGTTGCAGCAGGGCCGCCAATTGCTGTTGTTTGAAGGGTTTGCTCTGGTAGCTGTTCATGCCGGCGGCCAGACAGCGTTCCTTGACCCCTTTTTGCACATCGGCAGTCAGAGCGACAATGGGTGTGGGACTGCGACCTTGGGCTTGTTCCAGTTGGCGAATTTTTCCGGTGGCGTCAAAACCGTCCATTCCCGGCATGTGGCAATCCATCAGTATCAGGTCATACTTTGCACGGGTAAACGCCTGTACTGCTTCTTGTCCATCCTCGGCCAGATCAACTTTGCAGCCCAGGGCGATGAGCATGCTGACCGCGACCTCCTGGTTCACCTTGTTGTCTTCAGCCAGGAGGATTTTGCCTCGTATTTTTGTCGGGGCATCAGCATCGGAAGATTGCAGGATGCTTTTCTTTTCCATTACCCCGCATAAGCATTCCAGCAGTTGCTGTTGGCGTACCGGTTTTTGCAGGTAGCAGGCGATGCCAGAATCCCTCATGGTAATGGAGTCTATATCGACATCTGCGGAACTCAGGGTAACCATGCAGGGCGTGGGAATATTCTCATCCTGTTGGATATGCAGGGCCAGCTCCAATCCATCCATTCCCGGCACATGCCAGTCCAGCAGCACAACCTGATAGGGATCGTTGGACAACGCCGCCTGATGAAGCCGCTCCAGCGCTTCCTTACCAGAGGCTGCGCAGCCATTCCGCATGCCCCATGCCATTACCTGGTTGCGCAGGATTTCCCGGTTCACCGGGTGGTCATCCACGATCAACACCCGGCTGCCTTGCAGGACGCTTGTCTGTATCGACTGGTGTTTTCTAGCCTCGGCGGTGGCAAGTGCAATACTAAACCGGAAATTGGCGCCTTCGCCGGGGGTGCTTTCCAGTTCCAGCTGGCCACCCATCAGGGTTACCAGGCGCTTGGCTATTGCCAGGCCGAGGCCGGTGCCTCCGTAACGCCTGGTAGTAGAACCATCGGCTTGACTGAAAGCATCAAAGATTTTTTCCTGCTGTTCTGGAGCAATGCCAGGGCCGGTATCAGAGACTTCGAAAGATACCCGCTGCTTGCCGTCTTCCAGCTTTGTCGCCCTGACCCAGAGCCGCACCTCGCCACGCTCGGTAAATTTGATGGCATTACCCAACAGGTTGATCAGTATCTGTCGCAGCCGTACAGCATCACCACTGACTCTGTCAGGAAGATCCGGCGGCAAGTTGGGCACCAGCTCCAGTCCTTTGCGGTGCGCTTGACCGGCCATCAACTCCAGTGTGTCTTCCAGCATCTCGCGCAGATCAAAATCTTCGTTACTGAGCTGAAGTTTGTCGGCCTCGATTTTGGAAAAATCAAGAATATCATTGATGACCCCCATCAAGCTTTCCGCAGATCGATGGGCAATATCTGCCAGGCGGCGTGTATGTACGTCCAGGCCACTATCCAGGAGTAATTCGGTCATTCCCATCACGCCGTTCATCGGTGTGCGGATTTCATGGCTCATGGTGGCAAGAAATTCACTCTTGGCGCGGCTGGCTGCTTCCGCGACTTCTTTGGCGTTCTCCGCGGCCTCCTTGGCTTGTCTCAAATCCCGCGTACGTTCTTCCACTTTTTGTTGCAGTTCTTCCTGATAGGAGGCCAGCTTGTTTTCCCGTTCATCCAGTTGCTCCAGCATATAGTTGAAGTTGTTGATAATGGTGCCGATTTCATCATTGTCCCCGGCTTTCAGGCGAAGCTGAAAGTCCTGGTTGTCCGAAACCTGCTGCATGCCTTCCACCAGTTCACGGATGGGTGTGGAAATGCGCCGATGCAGCCGGTTGGCCAGAAGATACACACCCCCCATGATGAGCAACCAGAGAATGGAGACAATCAGCAGATATTCCTTGATGCGCTCATACAGCAAGTTCAAATCGAACTGGATATGAATGTAGCCAAGGTGGTCGCCTTTGAGGAAAATCGGTTTGAATGTATCGACATGTCTGGTTTCGATGCGATGCTGTGCTGTTGTGGCTTTTTCCCGGATCAGGCGGGTGAGCCATAACTGGCTTTCCTCATCGATAGCAGGTGTGGCAGGCGTAGGCCGGTGATAGTGCGCAAACACAGTTCCGTCAGGGAGGTACAGGGTGGCTGTTTCCACGGAAGCTTCCGACTGCAGGGAATCAAGCAGTTGATTTGCAATTTTATTGTCATCAAAGGTAAGGGCGGCGGAGGAATTGGTGGCAATGAAATCCGCCAATACCTCGGATTTTTCCACCAGGTTCTGCCTGTAGCTGATGAACTCCAGCGCCAAAAAAGCATTTGAAGCAATCAACAGCGCAATACCACAGGTCAGAAGAATCATTCGCCGGAGTCTGTGCGCGATAATCAAATCCTTGGTATTCATGGCGTATCCTTGTTCTTTTTTGTATGGACGACAATTGCCAGCTCCAGTAACGGAGCGGCGATTTTCAGACCTGCTGCCTGGGCGGCATAGGTGTTTATCTTGAAACCGATATGTTTTTGTCCGAGAACAAACTGAATCATGCCGCCGTTCTTTGCAAAATCACGGGCGTCGCTGACGGTAAGAATGGGCTGGTTCTCAAATGAACGAAGAATTGTTGTCATAAATGGTCGTTTCGAGTCGCTGATGAACAGCATCTGGCAGTCGCCATCCACTCCGGTGGAGTGTGTATAGCGATGAATGGTGATAGGTAGGCCGTTTACTTTGTGTTCTTCCAGAACATCGAGACTTCTGCCAAAATCGTCTCTACCCAAAATGCAGAGCTTGAAATTTTCCGGTCTTGTTTTTCCCATAGCAGGTGGCCACTCGATAAAGCGGCTCAACTTGTACAGCAATGCTGCCTTGAGCTTGTATTCTGATGATGTCGATGTTGGGCCGGTGGCGTTGGCGTGCAGGGCGGCGGCAAACAGCGCCAGTAAAATACAACCAACCCGCTTTACCCGGGCTGGTTGAAGCAGAAGATGTTTGCTCAAAAGTCCCAACGAATCCCCCCATAGATCGAACGCTCGACTTCCGTGGGAGATATCAGGTTCTCTCCTACAAACTCCAGGTGATGGTCATCCAGCAGGTTTTGCGCCACCAGGGAAAATTCCAGCGTTTTGGTGGGATGCCAGGCAAGCGAGGCATTCAGGCTGACATAAGCGGGAACGGGCATCTGTACGGAATAACTGGGCCGTTCCAGATCGCCGACATAGTAGACCCACAGGTCAAACGCCACCTGATTACCCAGATCCATCATGGAGCGCACGGAAAACTGATGCTTTGGAGTTGCGGTTTCGCTGGTATCGTTTTCGTTATTTGGAAAACTGCTGTCGCTGTTCAGGGAGCTGGAGATTTCAATAAAGCTGTAATTGGACTGCAGGCGCCACCATTCCAGCGGTCGCCAGTCCATGGCCAGTTCCAGGCCGTAGCTGTGTGCGACAATAGTGTTGTCAAACAACACGTCAGACAGGGGATCCTGCACGTCAATTTTTTCAAAACTCTGCAGGTTTTCATAGTCATTGTAGAACACCGCCAGATCCAGGGAGAGGTTCTCTTTCGGCTGCACCCGATATCCTGCTTCATAGGCCAGGAGCTCTTCGGATTGAAATTCCTTCGTGCCCAGGCTGTAAACCACCTTGGGCGTGAAAGCCGGTGGCGCTGGAGCAATTACGGCAACGATGCGTGATCCGTTCTCCAGCCGGGAAGGGGTTCTCACTGCTCTGGAAATCGCCCCCCAAAAGGTGCTGCGCTCGTTCGGCAACCAGGCCAGGCGGATACTGGGCTGCACTTCCAGGCCCGTAAAATCATTGTGCTCGAGTTTGGTGCCCAGGGTGAGGCGCAGGGTGTCCGGAACCAGCTCTATCTCGTCTTGCAGAAAAGCACTGTACAGATTGAGCGCACGGCTATCCGGCAGAAAACTGGCTACAAAAGTATTGCTGAAATGATCCTGGATGCGTCTATAGCCCAATCCCCAGACAATTTCATGACCGGAAACTCCATGATATTGATGTTGGAAATCAATATCCACAGTATCGTGTTTCTGGGTTAAAAACTCCTCTGCACGCTTGGAATGATCGATATAGAGCTGAAGGGATGCCTCACTGGACGCAGAGAAGCGGCGGTTCCATTTTCCCAGCAGATTCCAGCCAGATGACTCGATGCTGTCCGGCACATCCGTAGCCAGAAAGAAAGGCGCATAGACAGCATTTGCCGGATCAGCAGGATCCTTCCACAAATTGATATTTTGATTTTCCTCTGCCTGGTAGGCATCTCCGTGGATTGTCCAGCGGTCAGTCTCGCCAAACTGCCCGTCCGCACGGAAGCCGCCACGCAGACTTCGCCAGTTGTCCCCGCTGCCTTTTCCCGTATTGCGGGCATAGGAATCATCCCTGTCGTTGTACTTTATATACATGCGCGCCGCAGTGCCGTTGTGCGTTTCCACGCCGTAGCGGACTCCGGCGAAGGCTTTTTCCTCATTTCCCGCACCGAGGCTCAACAGGCCGCCTTGGGTCTGACTTGCCTCCCTGGTAATAATATTGATGACACCATTGACTGCATTCGCCCCCCAGACGGTAGCGCCTGGCCCGCGGATGACTTCAATGCGCTCTATATCTTCCAGCAAGGTGTCCTGAACATCCCAGTAAACGCCGGAAAATGACGGGTTGTACACCGTCCTCCCATCAATCATCACCAGCAGTTTATTGGCGAACTGATTGGCGAAACCACGGGAACTGATTGCCCATTTGTTGGCGTCTATACGGCCAACCTGAATGCCTGGCGCCAGGCGCAATGCTTCCGGAATGCTGGTGACGCCGGAACGCCGGATATCTTCCTGGGTGATGACAAAAACCGCGGCAGCAGTTTCATTGAGAGGCTGCTTTTTCTTGGAAACCGAGGTCACCTCCATGGAGAGCAAATCCGCCAAAGGCATGTCGATGTAGTCTTCGATGGACTCATGGGCTTGAAGTGAAGATGCCGGCAACAACAAAAGCAGCGCCAGCCCCAGAATGGAGTGACCGCTATCGCCGCAGACAATGCTTGTAGTTCTCACAATATTTTCACCGGTGATTCAATTCGGTTGGCTTCTGATTGATGTTGTCGGCCGGAAGTGGAATTTATTAACCCGGCTACAACCTATGTTCTCTCCAGCCCCTGTTTGCTCGATCCCAGTCTATCCAGACGGGCAAGTATCCGCTTGTCAAAAAGCGACAAGATATTGCGTTTTTCACCATTTGCAGGATATAGAAGCAGATTTCATGCCATCAATAGGAGTAGAGTCTGGTGATGGTGCCGGAATTGTTGTTCAGCGGCGAATTTCCGCTTGAATCAATAGCCAAACTGTTGATGACCAGGGGAATACCGTCTCCCCATTGGGCATAGATACTGCACACGGATTAAAACCCGGCAACTAAGGATACTGGCATTGATGTTGCATTCATCTTTGGCAAAGATCATTCGTGTGTTGGAGTAAGGAATGCAAAACCCACTTCTCAACTTGAGACTGCAGCCAGTAGCTGATGCGGAAATGCACCAGGCCACCGGAGCGCCAAGCGGACTTACTGCCTTGTTCAATCAGGAAAAACTTGCCGAAGGCGAGCAGCGCCCCAGCTTTTCTGGAACCTTTCAGCAGGTCGTTTCCGATGCCGCTGAAATGCAGACAGCCGAGTCTGTGGTTCATCAGGAATTGCCGACTGCCGGCAAGCCCTTGCCGGAACTCCCGGACCTGGAAGCCCCGGACCCGTCAGTGGAAACACTCGCATCCCAGATGGAGGTGGTTGAAGCCCCTGTATCTGTATCACCGCCGGCAAAAATCGACTTGGCGGATGAATACAGGCTTCCAGCGCAAAAAATTGACGTCAGAGCTGCCGCATTGGGGCCAAATATTTCTCCGCAGCCTTCTCCAAGCGAGCCGCCCGATTCTCTACTACAGGAATGGCCCGCGCCTTCAAACAGCGCTGCAGGGAAAGAGTCATTGAACCGGGCGGCGGCCACCACCATTTCAACGGCTCCCGCAGCACCTGGCCAAACGCCGCTGGAGGCAAAGAATCTGCTGGAGTCGGCAGCGATGAAGCCTTTGTCTACAGAGGAAAACCTCCTGGCCAGGCAATCTCCCCCGGTTGCAAATGGAAAGGAGGCAATCCCCAGGCAGCCGGCCCCGGCTGACGATGAAGTCGTTCCTTCGAGATTGCAGGCCCGGGATGCTTCGAATCTCCCGCCGGCTGCTGTCTCCCGCCCCGCGGCGAGGGGGGCGGATGGCATGGCTGAATCCCTTCTTGCCCCGGCTCCACACACCCGCCAAGGCCACGTCGCACCGGAGCAGCTTGGACTGCGTTTCACCGAAGCGCAAAAAATCATGGGTTCCCGATCTTCGGTGATTGCCACGGAGGGGGGGATGAAAGAAGCCGCTGGCGGTGAAGCGCCAAGACCTTCAGCAGAAAGCCGCAGCCTCGCCGCTTCTGAAGTGGTACGACAGCAATCGGTAGTTGCAGAAAACGGCTATCGCGCACAATCCGTGGCTGCCAAATCCACAGAGCTGTCCGCGGCAGCCTTGGCCCTTGCAACCGCTGAAAACCGCAGTACCACAGCATCGCCGGAACTCCCGCGGCAGCCGTTTGCGGCCCTTCAGCAGCCAGCGGAGCGACAGCGTCTGACGCCAAGAGCGGAAAAGCAGCCAGGCCTCACCCAGGCGCCGGTAATTTCCCCGGCCATGTTGCAAAAATCAATGGAAACACAACGGCAAGCAGTTCAGGTAGCAGGCGTTGGCGGCGCAACCACTCCGGCTGACGGCTTGGCTGCCGCGCGCGCCGAAACCATTGCCGCAGCCACGCCGGTGCAGGCGTCTTTACAGGCTGCGAGCAGTACTTTCCCGCCACTTCCGGCAAGCGCTGCAACGCCGCCGCCGGCCACCGGAATGTCGAGCATTTCTGCGCCGGTGGGTCATGCCGCCTGGGAGCAGAGTATGGCCAGACAGGTATTGCAGGCCGGGCAGAACCAAATGCAGAAACTTGAGATTCGGCTGAATCCGTCCAACCTGGGAGCATTGAATGTACAGATTTCTGTAGACGCCGACACCACCAGCATCCTATTTTCCAGCCACCATGCCCTGGTTCGTGATGCAGTGGAAGGGGCGATTCCCCGTTTGCGGGAAATGTTCAACACCAGCGGCATGAATCTTGGCGATGTCGATGTTGCAAACCAAAGCGCCGCGGAACAGCAGGGGCGGCAATCTTCCCGACAGTATCAACCGGGACAGATACTGGGCGATACAGGTTCCGGGGCCCAGGCGGAACCGCTGGTCGATGGCGCCAAGAATACCCCTGTCATTCCTACAGAGCAGTTGCTGGACTATTACATCTAAGGGCACTTGCGGTTTCCGGCTGGTTTCTCTAGCCGAAATTCCCGCGACATTGCATCGGCGGAAAACAGGCATCTGTTTTGCGTACAGCCGTCAAAGAACCGGCATTCCCCCAGCATCATCCTGTCATTATCTCGATATTACTTTAATATAGAATCGTAATTTCTTGTAATACAAGAATAATAATATTCTGTTTTTGCTTGGCACGAGTCCTGCATCCTTGTTAGGAAAGTCACGAACAGGAATGTGGAACCATGGCAAAAAAAGATGATTTGGATCTGGACGTAGAAGGCAAGGGGAAAAAGAAATCCTCAAAGCTGAAACTCATCATCATTCTATTGGTGGTGTTCTTATTGCTCGCCGGAATCGGCGGGGGGGCAGCCTGGTACTTCCTCGGCATGCAGGCGCCGGCGGTTGCCGAAGTCGATGCGGAAGCCGAAGGCGCCGGTGAGGAAAGTGCGCCGGCCAAAAAGAAAAAGAAAAAAGGCGGCAGCAATGAACCCCCCTTGTTCACCGGCCTGGATCCGGCCTTTGTAGTGAGCTTCAAGGACCAGAGCCAGGCGCGCTTCATGCAGCTCAGCGTAGAACTCATGTCCCGTGACCCGGAAGTCATCGAGATCGTGGACAAATACAAGCCCATGCTGCGCAACAACCTGCTGCTGTTGTTCAGCGCCCAGGAATACACGGATGTCATCACTCGTGAAGGCAAGGAAAAACTGCTGGAGCAAGCGCTGGAAGAAGTGAACAACACCCTTTACAACGAAGCGGGAATCGATGGCGTAGAGGCCGTTTACTTCACCGCCTTTGTCGCCCAGTAACCACCATGTCTGCCGAGAAGAACGTACTCTCCCAGGAAGAAATCGACGCCCTGCTGGTTGGCGTGGAAAGCGGTGAAGTGGAGGCGGGCACTGGCCTGTCGGCAGCGGATGGCGAGCTCTATGCATTTGACTTTACCGACCAGGAGCATTTGTCACGCAACCAATTGCCGGTGCTGGAAACCATATACCAGCGCTTCGTCCGCCACTTCAACATCAGTCTGTACCGCATGCTCAAGCATTCCGCAAACCTGACGCTGGGCGAACCCAGGCTGCTCAAGTACGCCGAATACATGGACAGCCTGGAGACGCCATCCAGCATCAACCTTATTCATGTTCATCCTTTGGTTGGAACAGGTCTCATCGTGCTCGACCCCCAGCTGGTGTTTATCGCCGTGGACAATTATTTTGGTGGAGACGGGCGCTTTCAGACCAGCCGCGCAAGTGCGGAGTTCACTCCCACCGAACGGCGGGTAATCCAGCTACTGACCAATTTGGCCCTTGAGGATCTTTCCAAGGCCTGGGAGCCGGTGGCCAGCCTGGGCTTTGCGCTAAACAAGATCGAAACCAATCCGCGCTTCGTCAATATCGCCACCCCTTCCGAGTTGGTGGCAGTAACGGAAATAGAGGTGGAGCTTGACGGCGGCGGCGGTTTCTTTCACCTGGTGTTGCCTTTGAACATGCTGGAGCCCTTAAGGGAACAACTGGAGCCAGGCATGCCGGAAGCCGGGGAAGAACAGGATGGTGTGTGGCAACAGGCCTTGCATGCGGATCTGTTGAAAGTGCAGGTGGAACTGGACAGCTCCCTCATCGAGATTCCCAAGACCCTGGGGGAAGTATTGCGTCTGCAACCTGGTGACATCATTCCCGTGGATATTGGCGAGCAGGTCACCCTGCGGGCCGCTGGCGTGCCCATGGTGCAAGGCTGTTTCGGCGTTGCCCAGGGCAAGAACGCCATAAAGATCATCGCGCCGCTGAACCATTCGGCGGCGAACCAGAAACATGAACACAGGAGTCAATCATGAGTGAACAAGCAGCCAGCGCGGCGGAAGAATCCAGCAGTCCGCCAAATGTTGATATCCCCGAAGAGCCGCCAGTAGAAGAGGCTGCTGAAACCGCAGCGTCTGAGGCAGAACCGGAGGAGGATCAGAAACCGGAACAGCCAGGGTATGAAAGCGCAGAGTTTGAATCCCTGAATGCTGATGAAACAGTGGAACCCATCGAACCCAACCTAGATGTAATTCTCAACATCCCGGTAACCCTGTCCATGCAGATTGGCAGCACGCGCATGACCATTGAAGAGCTGATGCGCCTGAATCGCGGCTCCGTGGTAAAGCTGGATCGCCTGGCAGGGGAACCCATGGATGTGCTGGTGAACGGCACCTTGATTGCCCACGGTGAAGTGGTGGTGGTCAATGACAAGTTCGGCATCCGCCTGCTCGATGTAATCAGCCCCGCAGAGCGGGTCAAGAAACTGCGTTGAACCAGCATGGATCTTCGACCGTACAGGCTGCTTTTTCTGCTCTCGCCTTTTCCCGCGGCGGCGGAAACCCCATCACCCGCCCTGATCAGCGGAAGCGCCGTGCGCACGGATCTGGGCGCACAAATGGTGCAGGTGCTTGGCGGCCTGGGCATGGTGCTGGCCATGGTGTTGTTGCTGGCCTGGCTGGCCAAGCGCTTTGCCCATTCCCGCATGACGGGAACCCAGGGCTTGCGCCTGCTCGGCGGACTCTCTCTAGGAGCGAAAGAGCGCATCGTGCTGGTGCAGGTGGGCGATACCCAATTGCTGGTGGGAGTGGCGCCGGGAAGGTTGCAAACCCTGCATGTGCTGGAAGAACCCATTCCATCCCGGGAATCCTCCGCAGAAGAAGTTTCCGCAAGCAGCGGCTTTGGCCGGAAGCTGTCACAACTACTCGATGAGAAAAAAGGGAAGAATGAATAACATGGAAACAGCATCATCCCGGAAGCGGGGAAAGCCCCTGTTGTCGAAACCCGCAGCAGCCATGATGCTCCTCGCCCAGGGATTGATAGGCCTGCTGCTGTTTGCCGGCGGCGATGCAATGGCGCAGCCGGGCCTGGCGGCAGTCACCGTTACTCCCGGCACGGATGGCAGCCAGACCTACACGGTAACCATTCAGATCCTGTTGTTGATGACCGTGTTGAGCATGCTTCCTGCCGCACTGATCATGATGACTTCCTTTACCCGCATCATCATCGTGCTGGCAATCCTGCGCCAGGCCCTGGGCACGGCGCAGACGCCTTCCAACCAGATCCTCCTCGGCCTGGCCCTGTTTCTTTCCCTGTTCATCATGTCCCCCGTATTCGAGCAGGCGTACAAGGACGGCCTCAAACCATATCTGGACGAACAAATCGGCGCAGAACAGGCCCTGGAAAAATCAGCCGCGCCTTTTCGCCAGTTCATGCTGGATCAGACCCGTGAGGCGGATCTTCTCATGTTCACGCGGATTTCGGGCAGAAGCAGCCTGCCGGCGCGTGATGAGGTGCCGTTCTCCCTGCTGCTGCCCTCATTTGTCACCAGCGAGCTGAAAACCGCATTCCAGATCGGCTTTCTGATCTTCCTGCCGTTTCTGGTCATTGATCTGGTGGTAGCCAGCGTACTCATGGCAATGGGCATGATGATGCTTTCGCCAATGATCATCTCATTGCCGTTCAAACTGATGTTGTTCGTGCTGGTGGATGGCTGGTCGTTGATCATGGGCACCCTGGCGGCAAGTTTTTATCTTTGAGGAACTGGAAATGACGCCTTTGTTCAAGCGGCAAGACAACCATGGGGGCGGGGAACAATGACGCCGGAATCCGTTCTTGCCGTGGGTGAAAGCGCCCTCATGGTAACCATTTTTCTTGCCGCCCCCCTGCTGCTCTCGGCATTGGCCATTGGCCTGTTCATTGGCGTACTGCAGGCCGCCACGCAGATCCAGGAAATGACCCTGAGCTTCATTCCCAAGCTTATGGTGCTGGTGGTGGCGCTGATGATAGCGGGTCCCTGGATGCTGGGGCTGATCACCGATTTCACCATCCAGTTGTTTGAGAGCATTCCGGATCTTATTGGAGGCGGCTGAGGAGGATGCTGAATTTTACCGGAACAGAGCTGATGGGATGGGCAGGCGGGCTGCTGTGGCCCTTTTTGCGTATCAGCGCCATGTTTGTTTCCGCGCCCATATTCTCCGCTTCCAGCCTGCCGGTACGGATACGGGTTCTGCTGGCGCTGCTCATCGCCTGGGTGCTGTTTCCCACGCTGCCGGCCACACCGGCGGTGGACCTGATCAGCGGCGAAGCCTTCCTCATCAGTATCTATCAGGTGCTGATCGGCGTAGCCATGGGCTTCATCCTGCAAATGGTGTTTGCGGTTTTCATCATCGCCGGCCAAAGCATCGCCATGGCCATGGGGCTGGGGTTTGCTTCTGCGGTGGATCCGCAAAATGGCGTGCAGGTGCCGGTCATCAGCCAATCCCTGCTGATCATGATCACCCTGATCTTTCTCGCCCTCGACGGGCATCTCCTGTTTCTGGAGCTGATGGCGGAAAGCTTTCAGTTGTTGCCCGTGGGCCTCCTGTATCCAGATCCCGGCCAGTTATGGGAGCTGGCCATCTGGGGCGGTTACATGTTTGCCGGTGGGGTGCTGGTGGCGATTCCCGCGGTTACGGGCCTGCTGCTGGTGAACATTGCTTTCGGCGTGGCGTCGAGAGCGGCTCCACAGTTGAATATCTTTGCGGTTGGTTTTCCGGTAATGATCATGACGGGTTTCGTATTACTCGTTCTGATACTGCCTTCGTTGACATCCCATCTGAGCGAGTTGCTGTTCGATGCCGTGGCATTGATTCGGCAGCTGCTGGCTTCATAACGAGGAGGATTTATGGCCCAGGGGAACAACGGCGAAGAACGCACGGAACAACCCACGCCAAAACGCCTGCGAGAAGCAAAAGAAAAGGGGCAGGTACCGCGCTCACGGGAGCTGAACAGCACCATTGTGCTGATGGTTTCCGCTGTCGGCCTGATGTTGCTGGGAGGCGTGTTGGTGGAGGATCTGGCCATGATCATGCGCGATGCGTTCGTTATCGAGCGTGACAAGGTCATGGATCCCGCGGCGTTGGTGCAGCAGTTTGGCGCAGTCATCGGCAAGGCCCTGTGGATACTGTCTCCGTTTCTGGCGCTGCTGGTGCTGGCGGCCATGAGTGGGCCAGTGAGCATGGGCGGATTTTCCTTCAGCACCAAGGCCATTGCCTTCAAGGGCTCAAAGATTGACCCCATCAAAGGCCTGGGGCGAATCTTCTCCGCGAAAGGTCTGATGGAGCTGGTGAAGACCCTGGCCAAGTTTCTGCTCGTCGCCGCAGTTTCCGTGCTCTTGCTCTGGTCCCTGAAAACCGAATTGCTGTCCCTGGCCAACGAATCGCTCCGCCAGGCCATTGCACATGCGGGAACCCTGTCTGTGTGGGCTTTTCTGGCCCTAAGCTCGGTTTTGATTCTGGTGGCGGCCATGGATGTGCCGTTTCAACTCTGGCAGCACAAAAAGCAGTTGAAGATGACGCTCAAGGAGGTCAAGGATGAAAGCAAGGAAACCGAGGGCCGTCCGGAAGTAAAGGGGAAGATCCGCGCCCTGCAAAGGGAGATGTCCCAGCGGCGCATGATGGACAAGGTGCCCGACGCCGATGTGGTCATTACCAACCCGACGCATTATGCAGTGGCGCTGTGTTATGAAAGGGAAGGGGGCGGTGCGCCGCGAGTGGTGGCCAAGGGCGCCGATCTGCTGGCCATGCGCATCAGGGAAATTGCCCGGTCTCATGATATCGCCATTGTTTCAGCGCCGCCCCTGGCGCGGGCGCTCTATGCCACTACCGAGCTGGAGCAGGAAATCCCCGCAGAACTCTATGTCGCGGTGGCGCACATCCTGGCCTATGTGTACCAGCTGGACGCAGCCCAGGCCCGGGGTGGCGAGGAACCGACGCCGCCCACGGATCTGCCGGTGCCGGATGAATACCGGTAATCGAACAACAGCCACACCGAAGAGTACGGAAATATGCAAACTCAAGCCTTGATGGGAAATCTGAAAACCCTCCACCACAGCGGTCTGGGCACGCCCATTCTGCTGGTGGTGATGTTGTCCATGATGGTGCTTCCCCTGCCGCCCATGGCGCTGGACATCCTCTTCACCTTCAATATCGCCATTGCATTGATGGTGATCCTGGTGGTGTTGTATACCCATCGTCCCCTGGATTTCGCAGTCTTTCCCACGGTGTTGCTGGTGGCAACCCTGCTGCGCCTGTCCCTGAATGTGGCCTCTACCCGGGTAGTGCTGCTGGAAGGCCACAACGGTACGGATGCGGCGGGCAAGGTGATCCAGGCGTTTGGCGAATTCGTGGTGGGCGGCAACTACGCCGTGGGTCTGATCGTGTTCGCCATCATCACCATCATCAACTTCGTGGTGGTCACCAAGGGCGCGGGAAGGATCTCCGAAGTCAGCGCCAGGTTTACCCTGGACGCCATGCCCGGCAAGCAGATGGCGGTGGATGCCGACCTCAATTCCGGGCTTATCACCCAGGAACAGGCCCGCGCCAGGCGAGAGGAAATCGCCAGCGAGGCGGATTTCTATGGCTCCATGGATGGCGCCAGCAAGTTTGTTCGCGGCGACGCCATTGCCGGCATCCTGATTCTCATCATCAATGTGGTGGGAGGACTGGCAATCGGCATGGCGCAGCATGATCTGTCGTTTTCCCAGGCATCCCATAACTATGCACTGCTGACCATCGGTGACGGCCTGGTGGCGCAGATTCCTTCCCTGGTGCTGTCCACCGCGGCGGCGATTATCGTCACCCGGGTTGCGGCTGCCAAGGATATGGGGCAGCAGGTCAATGACCAGCTTTTCAACAGCCCCAAGGCGTTGGCGGTTACGGCGCTCATCATCGGCACCCTGGGTCTGGTGCCGGGTATGCCCAACTTTGTGTTTCTGATGTTGGCGCTGATCTTTGCCATCGGCGCCTGGCTGGTTTACAGCAAGCAGCAAAAAGGCGTGGCGGAAGCGGAGCAGGAAGAGGAAGTTGCAACACAGGAAGCCGGCGAGACAGACCTGAGCTGGGAAGAAGTGGCCCAGGTGGACACCGTGGGCCTGGAAGTAGGCTACAGACTGATTCCATTGCTGGATAAAGACCAAGGCGGGCAGCTCATGGCGCGGATCAAGGGAGTGCGCCGCAAGCTGTCCCAGGAACTGGGCTTCCTGGTGCCTGCGGTGCATATCCGCGACAATTTGGAGCTGGCTCCCGGCGCTTACCGCATCACCCTCATGGGCGTACCCGTGGGGGAGGCCGAGGTGTATCCGGACCGGGAGCTCGCCATCAACCCCGGCCAGGTCTATGGAGAATTGAAGGGCATCCACACCCGGGATCCCGCATTCGACCTGGAAGCGGTCTGGATCGAACCTTCGCAACGGGATGAAGCGCAGGCCCTGGGCTACACCGTAGTGGATACCAGCACGGTGATTGCAACCCACCTGAGTCATTTGCTGCAACAGCATGCGCATGAACTCCTTGGCTATGAAGAAGTGCAGCAACTGCTGGATCTGCTGGCGCGCAATTCTCCCAAACTGGTGGAGGATCTGGTGCCCAAGCTGATTCCCCTGGGCACCCTGCTGAAGGTGTTGCAGAACCTGCTTTGGGAAGGCGTCCCCATCCGTGATATGCGCACAATTGCAGAAACTTTGGCGGAGCATGGGCGGGAAAGTCAAAACGCTGACGCCTTGACTGCGGCTGTGCGGCGGGCGCTCTCTAGACAAATATTTCAGCAAATCAATGGAATGAAAGATGAACTTAAAGTAATTACTCTTGATCCTCAATTGGAACAGATCTTGCAGCAAACTATTCAGGGCGCCCAGGAAGGCGGTATGGGCATGGAGCCGGGACTCGTGGACAGATTGATGACAGACATGAAAGAAATGGTGCAAAAACAGGAAATGACCGGGGAGACCGCAGTGCTCCTGGTGAGCCCCGGGCTTCGGGCATTGCTGTCGCGCCTGCTCAGAAGCGCGCTTCCCAGTCTCCATGTCATTTCCTATGACGAAGTGCCCGACAGCAAACAAATCATGGTAACGGGAAATGTCGGGCGCCAGCTGGAACAGACCGGATGAGAACGAAACAGGTAACAGAATCATGAAGATGAAACGCTATTTTGCCCCGGATATGCGCCAGGCAATCCGCAAGGTCAGAGAGGATCAAGGCCCCAATGCGGTAATTCTCTCCAACCGCAAGGTCACTGGCGGCGTGGAGATCATTGCGGCGCTGGATTATGACGAGGCCCTGGTGAATCAAGCCCTGGGCGCCCATGAGGGGAAAAAAAACAAGGCTGCGGCAAATGCTTATACATCACCCTATGCCGAAGCCGAAGGGCGCGGGGAAATGCGAGGCAGGGAAGATGCCGGGTGGGATTTTCCCGGCTATGCCGATGCGCAGGCTGATTCCTCTTCCCTGGAAAGCATACAAAAGGAACTCAAGGCGCTGCGCAGTTTTATGGAAGCGCCGCTGTTGCAGTTTGGCTGGGGTGAAATGCGCAAGGTGCAGCCTTTACGGGCCAACTTGCTCAAGCGCCTGATGGCCCTGGGGCTGGCCCCGGATTTGTGCCGGGAAATCGTGGAGCAGGTGGTCAGTCATGGACAAATCGACAATGGCTGGGCGGAATCCCTGAAACTGCTTGCCGGCATGGTGCCGGTGGCCGATGACGACCTTCTGCATGACGGCGGCGTGATCGCCCTGGTGGGGCCTACCGGCGTGGGCAAGACCACTACCGTGGCCAAGCTTGCAGCGCGTTTTGCCCTGCGCCACGGGCGACGCCATGTGGCCCTGGTGACCACGGACAGCTACCGTATCGGCGCTCATGAACAACTGCGCACCTATGGCCGCATCCTGGGCATCCCCGTGCAGACGGCAGGCGACCGTGATGAGCTGGCGGCGGTACTCAACCATGCGCAGGATCGCAAGCTGGTGCTCATTGATACAGCGGGAGTAAGCCAGCGGGATCTGCATCTGATGGAAAAACTTTCCAGCCTCAGCCTGGGAGAGCAACGCATCCGCAACTACCTGGTGCTTTCCGCCACCGGACAGACCCAGGTGCAAAATGAAGTCATCAAGTCCTTCCGCAAGGCAGGCCTGCACCGCTGCATTCTGACCAAAATGGATGAGGCCAGCAACCTGGGCGGCACTCTGGCCACCTTAATCCAGCACGGCCTACCCGCAGCCTATATTGCGGACGGCCAGCAAGTGCCCGATGATCTGCATCCCGCCCGGGCGGAAAAACTGGTGAAGCATGCCGTGGGCTTGATGCAGCAAAAGGAAGAGTCACTGGCGGAAGAGGCCCTGGCATTCAATTTTGGAGGACTTGTCGCAAATGCTCACACCTAACACCAGCCTGCAACAGGGCAACCACCGCGACCAGGCAACAGGACTAAGAAGAATGACACAACCCAGACCAGTAAAAGTGATCGCCATTACCGGAGGCAAGGGCGGTGTGGGGAAAACCAACGTGGCCGTGAACATGGCCATGGCCCTGGCCGGCGATGGAAAAAAAGTGATGCTGCTGGATGCGGATTTCGGCCTGGCGAATGTGGATGTACAACTGGGGTTGAGCCCGGAATACGATCTTTCCCACCTCATCGCCGGCGAAAGAAATCTGGAAGAAATCATCGTCGAGGGCCCCCGGGGAATCAAGATCATTCCCGCTTCTTCGGGCATTGCCCGCATGGCGAACCTGAGCCAGGCGGAGCATGCCGGGGTTATCCGCGCCTTCAGTGAACTCAGTTATGACGTGGACTATCTTCTGGTGGATACAGCCGCCGGCATTTCCGACGGGGTGGTGAGTTTCTGCCGCGCCTCCCATGAGGTAATCGTCGTGGTATGTGATGAACCTGCCTCCATAACAGACGCCTACGCCCTGATCAAGGTCATGAACCGGGAACATGGCGTGGATCATTTCCATGTGCTGGCGAACATGGCTCATACCGCCAGGGAAGGGCATGAGCTGTACAACAAGCTGGCGCTGGCTGCGGATCATTTTCTGGACACCACCCTGACCTATCTGGGCGTCGTTCCCCAGGATGAACGTCTGAGAAAGGCGGTGCAGAAACAGCGCGCAGTGGTGGATCTGTATCCCGGAAGCCCCTCGGCCACGGCGTTCAAAAAGATCGCGGGTAATGTGGAAAAATGGCCGGGAGCCCGCAATGCAAGCGGTCAGCTGGAGTTTTTCGTCGAGCGGCTGATCAACGTCGAACAGGAATTGATTGGAGTAAAACCATGAATATGGCAGCCATTTACCAGGAAGCTTCGGAACAGCTCAGCTATGAGGAAATGGTTGCCAAACACATGCCTCTGGTCAAGCGGGTTGCCTATCATCTGATGGCGCGCATGCCCAATAGCGTACAACTGGACGATCTGGTTCAGGCAGGTATGGTCGGCCTGCTGGAGGCCATGCAGAACTATGACGCCTCCAAGGGCGCCAGTTTCGAAACCTATGCGCGCATTCGTATTCGCGGCTCCATGATCGATGAAGTGCGCCGCGGCGACTGGACACCACGCTCGGTGTACCACAAGGCCCGCTTGCTGGCCGAGGCAACGCGCACGGTTGAAGCCCGCGAGCACCGGGCCGCACGCGATGAGGAAGTCGCTGCGGAACTGGGGCTGGATCTTGCGTCCTATAACAAGATCCTCACCGATACCAACGGCTGCCATGTATTGAGCTATGATGACCTGAGCGCCGACAGCTGGATGACCGATGATGAAGACCAGCCCGAAACCGGACCACTTCCGGAGCTGCAAAAAAACCTGTTCAAGGAAGGGCTGGCCGAAGCCATTGCCAATCTGCCGGAGCGGGAGAAGATGGTGCTTTCCCTCTATTATGATGACGAATTCAACCTGCGGGAAATTGGCGAAGTGCTGGGCGTGAGCGAAGCCAGAATCTGCCAGATCCATGCCCAGGCGCTCACCCGGCTTCGCTCCAAAATGCGGGACTGGGTCGGCGGAGACGATGACTAGACAATGCAAGCAGAGCCACCGGGGCGGATATCATGGCTGATCCGGTCATCAAACCCCTGTTGCCCGTCTGGCCCATAGCGCCTACACTACCCGCAGGCAAGGAATCCCGGCGGGAGAAGCCCGTACAGGAACGCCCTGCTTCCAGCAGCAGCAAAAAAAAGAAGGATGGGCGCAAACACATTGATTTGTATGCCTGATTCAGGGAATTGATCCATGTCCATATTTTCAGACGACAAGCCAGCCGAAAATCCTGCGGAAAAACCATCCGGACAGGCACAGGAGGCCGTTGGCCTGGAAGGGGAGAGCGTTGATTTCAACTCCGTACTCAGCGCCGTATCCGGAAATGGAGCACAAGATGCCGCCGAAATGCCGGCTTCGGGAAAACAGGCAGCGCAGAAAGACCTGAATCTCAGCAGCGTCATCGCCAATATACAGGACGAAGGTCCGGCCTTTGCCAAAGAACAACTGGCAGCAGAAACAAAAGAGCCTGAAAACATCCCTGAAAAAACACTTCAGCCAACAGAACATGCGCCGACAGAAAGCATAGAAAAGACCCAAGAAGAAAAACCTGAAATACCTGACAAGCCCCAACAGCAAAGCCCGGCAAAGGAAAATCCTCCCCGGCAAATCCCCGCCGCCTCCACAGGTGGAAACAGCGTGGCGCAAAACGCCGTTCCCGTCCCCTGGAGCAGCATATTGATGCGACTGCTGGTCACAGTGCTGCTGATTGGCCTGGCTGGAATGGGTTACCTGCTGTACACGCAAGAAGCCGCCACGCAAAAACATGATACGACAATCACCCAACTGGAAGGGGCCCTGGAAAAACTAAAACAGAAAATTGCCACTCTGGATCAACAATTGCAGCAACAACAGGAACAAATGTCGAACTTTGTCACACCCGCACAGATGCAGGAACAACTGCTCAGTCAGCGGCAGAGTCTCGATGTCTGGCTGCAATCCGAATTGCGCACCATCCTGGCCAGCCAGGCCGCAATGGCCCCGGAGCCGGCGGAGCGGGTGGCCGCAAAAAAAGCCATTCAAGCCCCACAGCCCCAGGCAGCAGTTGCGGAAAAACCTGCCTCTGATGAAAACAACAGCACCGCAGCAGGGAAGGGGGGCAAAAGCGAAAATTGGGTAGTCCATATAGCATCTTACAGCAACCAGAATCAGGCAAAGAAGAGCCTGCGCCGGTACCACGAACAGATTCCGCATGCGGAAATACATACCGCCAGGGTAAAAGGAAAAGAAGTGTTCCGCATCAGCGTGCCCGGCTTCTCCTCAAAGAAAGAAGCACTGAACTACCGAAAAGAAATCAGCAAGAAACTGGGCCTGAAAGGCACCTGGATAGCAAAAGAAAAAAATAAATAAAACAATAATATATCGCTTATTCGAGACAAATGACTCGATGTTCGTCATGCCAATATAAGACGCCTTCGCCAAGCACTGGCGCAACACCACAAACCAACCCGCATTGCCAACCGGTTCACGTTAACAGGTTAAAGATAACTTTAAGTCAGCCGAACACTAGTAGTAGGCAAACTTCAAGAGAAAACCGGCATGCAAAGGCGACCCCCAATACAACCTGTTTCTGGTCTACACGTTGCGCATTTTCCAGACAAAACGACAGAATTATTCTTGCTGCCGAAAACATACACCGCCTTTGCTCTTGGCCTGACATTACTGGTCAGCGCCTCCTGCACAAGCAAAATCCCCGCCAACCAATGGACAGCCATTGCCCAGGAAAACTATCCGGGCATGACCAATATCCACCAGGAAGTAAACGTAATCGAAGGAATATATGAAGGACAGAAAATTGTCGGCTACGTTGACCAAAATGAAGAATGGGTGGAGCTGCACAGACGGCCGCTCAAACCCATGGATGCAGCAGAAGCCGGCCAGATTGCCGACACCCTTACCACCGGCGTCGCCTTATCCCGGGGATTCTCTGAAGGCAACCCCCTGGGCATTGGCATTCTGCCGTTGAAGTTTGCATTGAATTACTATGCAGAACAACAAGGCCTGCGCCAATGCGGAAAAATCAAAACCTTCCTCTCTGCCACCGGCTGGGGCGCTGCCGCCGCCAATATCGTCACCCTTTCCGCTGGCACCTTCACCGGCGGCAGCGCGGCAGCGGGGCTGCTCGTCGGGGCTATGGCCTGGAACCATTTCCCCGGCACGGAAGGATGCGAAGGCTGGCTTGGACAGCCTGTGGAATTGACCACCACGCTGTAAGCTGTTTCAAGCGCTACTTGCGCAGTAAATAGATGCGCATAATGTATATTATGTTAAATAATGTGATCTGTATTTTGCTATTGGATGTTTATCTCATATATCCTTAGAATAACTTCCTGGAAAAACATCAAGAATTGTCAGGAAGAATCCTATGGCACAGAAGCCACCGGCAAATTGCTCTGGATACCTTGCAGAAGAAGATAGCAAGGCGAGCGACAAGCCTCCCTATTTCCGCTCTACTGACGAATCCATCCCAAAGTCCCCATTCCGCCTTGAACAAGAATTGTTGCGCAGAACCCAACAAGCAGGTGGCTCACACCTTGATCAGGCGAAGGATGCATTCCGGAAAGATCATTGGTTAGGATTGGCGCAACTGGGAATGAACCTAGAGAAAGCCTCCAGGAAAGTGGCTGGGTTTGTACCCAGGCCAGACGCTCCCGCACCCGTGCTTGAGCTTGATGATCTTGCGCTACTGGTCACCAATGACAGCAACTGCCAGCAGGATAAAATATGGGCTCTCAAACCTCCTGATAACGATCCTTTGGGTGGCTTTGATGCCCAGGTGTTTCATGGAAAAGTCCCTAATCCCCGTCCAGTACTGGTTCTTGTCACGCAAGACCAAAACGATTTACTGAATTCCACCACACAACTGAGCTATACCGGCTCTCTACACTACCGACGCTTTTTCTGTGAATTGATGTTGAATCACCGCTGGCGTTCAGTAGGTGAGATGTATCTTCAGCTTGGCCGGCATACCCTGGATTTCCAAATGGTTTTTTGCAATGCCGGTTCCAGGAATACCAGCAGGTTCATCAGCATGTTGCTGTCCACAGTTCTGTGGTCAGGGCGCCCCTTGCGTCACTACAGCGCTACTTTTTTCTGCCCTATTCCTATTCGCAAGGAAAATGGAAAACAGTATCAGCTACTGGACGGTCAGCACGCAAAATTCAAACCCAAGGTCTTTAACAGGCAGTTGCCAATCACCACATCAAACAACAAAATTGCAACTGGTGGAGACCAAAATCATAAATACCACAGCTACAATGAAAAGGAAATCGATGCGCAGGTTCTAAGTTATTTTTCTCCACGCATCCGGGAGCAACTTTTTAACTTTGTGGAGCC